>JAEOTI010000398.1 GCA_016839955.1 Candidatus Hodarchaeota archaeon
ATAATTGATGGATTATAGTTTCTAAATCCGTATTGTCTTTTTTACGAACACAAGCGATATTCTCAAAATGTTGAATATCTACGAAATTACTGGAATGTGTGCAATATATCACTTGATCCATTCCTTGGCTAATATTCCTGAGAACCGTCATCATAGTTCTTTGTGCTTGAGGATGCAAATACAATTCAGGATCTTCTATCAGAAAAAGTATTGGTCGTTTTGTCTCAGAGCTTCCTTGATCTTGGATATCTGAATACAAACGTAAGATACTAAAAATAGCCGCCCGAAGAAAACCGTGTCCTTTGGCTTCAATTGAGGTTTTAAGTCCATTATCTGCCATGAGACGAATTCCACTAAAAATATCAATGACCGAGGGTGTAGGAAATGAAAATTCAACTTTACAGTCCATTATCTCCTGTATTAGAGAATTTAACCGAGATTCCATATCTTCAATCCCTGAAAGGCGGCTATCATCCTCTGATACGGGATTAAGGAGATTGGAAACGGCTTTTAGATGAGTTTTAATTCGTTCACGATCTGCATCTTCGATTTTATCTAGTATATTTTGCATAATGATTCCGAACGGATTTTTCTTCGCGATTTTGGTAGCATCTTCAATGTGTTCTACTGCTTCGACAAATACAACCTGTGGAAGCCCTCCTTTCAGGACGTTTGGGTATCCTTTAGGATTTAGTATTTCCAGCTCAATAAATTGAATTAATCCATTATTTTGCTCAATGAATGCGGTTGCTGCATTCTTCCACTCACGAACCAATGGATTAGTCCTTGATCCAGCCAAACAATCAAGAAAATTTATACCTTCAACAATCAACTGATCCGGATTTTGTAACCAATCAGCAATTCTATCCCTCGAAATTTCTTCATGGCGAAGCCACTCCTGCTCAGGGACATCAATTAGTGCAACTGTCTCCAAAACAAATTCTTGTTTATTTGTGTCCCATTGAATTCTTCTTTTAAATCTCAAGGTTCCATTTTTAAGATATGTTTGAAAATGGTTTAGTTCCCAGTCCGAAAGGTTCTCAAATATTGCCTTGATCTCAATAGGCTGTGATTTATCGCCTTTAAAGAACGATTCATCAGAGATTTTAGTTATGGACGGAGAGAGAAAAAAATCGAATGCTTGTAATATATTTGATTTTCCGCTATTATTAGAACCAATTAGTGCTAATATGTCCTGTAGATCGATCTTTACATGTTTTAAAGACCGAAAATTTTGTATTTCAATTGTTTTAATCTTCATATTAGTGACTCTCCCCATATAGTGCAGTCTTTAAACGGAATTAAGACTATTTCTAGAATTCCGTCTAACAGGTTTTCAGTATTTCCAATAGATCAATTTGTTTGAGGACATTACAAGCCTCATCAGGTTCCAACGAGGCACCTCGACTTATTCCCATCACGTCACTGATATATAATAGCAATGAAAGATGCGATTCGTCCAAGAAGGTCATTGACATCTTACCAACTCGCTTTTTAAGCTCCATATTTGCGTCAACGCTCAGCATAGAGGTTGAAATGACAATAAGATGTCGTGCTAACTTTTCATCCATGATCAGAAAAGAGGCATCCAAAGCAGACTTAGGAACTACATTGTCCTTTTCGTAAGTTTTCACTTCAAATCCAACTATTTCAGTTCCTTTATATGATACAACATCAATTTCTCGGCGTCCTTTACTGGTTTTGAGTCTTCTTTTCTTCGGATCAACCTTTGTGAGTAGGCCGCGAGAAATAGTTTTCTGAAGAATAGTTCTAATAGCGGCTTCTACCTTGGCTGACCTTTCACTAGTTCGACTGATTCCCCAGAAGTCATCGAGAACTCTTTTAGAAAGGGCAGGGGGTGGATCGATAGATGGTTTTTGTAATGGGACACCGGTCGCAGCGATAACACGCACCAATGCATCATTTGAAATACTAGAATCAACCATTTTTTTTCGAGATTCTGCTGCAAGCTCAATTGATACGTAACATGTAACAAGAAAGTCTCCTAAAATTGCTCCAACGCCTCTCCAGATCAATTCACTGGATTCTTCAGTAAACGGGACCATATCGTATATGTTTCGGGTCCTTAATGTACGATCTGCTTCTTTTAGATATGCTGAAATGATTTCTTTGGCATCATTAATATCCACGTTCTCGAGTGAAACCAATTCGGTGAAACGCCGCTTCAGCGCGGGACCTACGTTTGATGCAGGTTCTTCTCCGATTCCAAGAATCTTACCCCAGATTCTTGGTGTACAAGCAACAGCTATGCATGTGTGAGATGGCCCATGTTCTAATAATAAGCATAGAGTTTGTAAGAAAATGTCTCGTTTACTTTCTTCTACTCTTTCTAGCTCGTCGACAAAAAGAGCAAATAGATTGAAGCCTGCCAAACACATCAAATTAACTAAAGTTTTCAAAGTTTTCAGAGCGTTCTCAGTATCCTTGCGGAAATATGTTGTTAAACTTCTCCAGTTTTCAGTTACAGACTCAAAATCCAGAATATGTTGAGCTACTTCCGGTGAAATAAATTCGGGATCGTAGATGCTTTTCTTTTCAAATGGTTCAAGCTCATCCTCCACGCTTTCGCGTACAGTTGGTAGATTAACTCGCTTGTAATCTCTTTAATGTATAATGGATCTTCACTAAGATTTTTGATTATGTAATCCACATACTTTAGATCATATTTTGCACTTTTAAAGGGTATTCGAAGTCTTTTCTTCTTCAGATTCTCGTAGGAGCCAGATTTCAAATTCTTTTTAAGGGCAATACCATGGAGGATCCATGATAATTTCTCCAGGAATCCCTCCTTACCAAGTCGATCCAGGATTAGCTCAGTCAGATGGCACAAATCTGGTGTAACCCTAGGGTCAGATGGACAGTGTATATAGACTGCAGCTTTCACTCCCGGCTCCCTATTGATAAGATACTCCGCATGACGTAATAAATGACTCTTTCCTTGACCATTACCCCCGGAAATTCTTACTCCTACAATATTTCCTCTCGCAGCTCCTTCAAATGCTACTTTGAATTGTTCAAAGGCTTTCACTCGACTTTGTCCTGCTAAGATCCAATGTTTCATGGGTGTCCCTGTTGGAGGAAATGGGTTAGCTGCTAGACCCAAAGAGGAGTAACGATCCATTGGATCACCTTATGATGACAAAATAGCAGATTCCTCGCGGTGCAGCAATTCCACGTCCAGATTTCCCTGTTCCAGGATCCAACTGAACTCTTGCAGGATTCTCAGAATGAAGTTTCAATAGGAGTTGATCAAAATCGTTTAAAGTTATGTTTAATCGTTCTATTACTCTAGTTCGAAGGTTTTCAATCTCTATATACGGAGCTACTGCAGACGAGGGAGCCAGTCGATTATATTCCTCTTTTGAAATATTATAAAACTTTGTATCATTGATAGTTGATCTAACAGAAGCACGAAGGGTTCCTGCACGCAAAATTGTTCTCCTAATGATCTTTTTTCCTGAACCCAAGGTTGTTTCATCAACCCTTAAGCTTCCTTCCTTAACCAATTCTTCAATACTCGGCTTAATATCTGCGAGTTTTTTTATTCGAAGTGCTTTTTGTATTTCAGCCAATTTCAAGCTTTTTTGCTTTTCAAAAGCTCTTTGTATAGC
>JAEOTI010000399.1 GCA_016839955.1 Candidatus Hodarchaeota archaeon
GCTATTCATACCCAGCTCAGTATTTTGTGTGACCTTCTTCTCGCCTCTTTCAACATTTTTTCTGGGAATCAAGCCCATCCTCATTCCCTTCGAAGCATTCGGGGATAATCTTTTTGAACACCTCTCATTTGTAAATAGAAAAATATTTCCATCAAAATTTTAATAATAGATAATTTGTCCCCTTGGGGGAACCACAATACGTCATAGGCTAACATTAGAAGAGAGGTCATCGCAGAGATGACCTTATTCGCTTTACGTTCCTGAGGGTTTAATGTAAAGCAAAGCTGGCAGATACAAATGAGTATCACAAGAATAGAAGTTCGAATCAATGTAAAATAATTAACCTCAACTAAGAGAAAAAGAGGGAGAAAATAAAATATCCTAAGGTACCCAATATATGTAGAAACGAGTGTAATGAAAGAGAAAACCATATAAGATTTCCTTTTACCTCCAAAATACAAAACTGATCTCGTACACGAAAAAGTAGCAATGAACCCTAGAATACAAAGAGTAAATGAGAAAAATAAATTTCCAAATGGAGTTAGAAGTACAGGTATAACAGAGTTTAAACCCAGTATTCCTAGTATTACCAGAAGAATCCATGTTATCCGAATTGCTAGTTTCGCCCAATTGTCATTGAGTTTATTGTACCTGAAATCTTCAATTTTAAAACCTGAATAATCTCTTAACTCAATCAAATTGTGTTCCCTCCAAAGAGTCCATTATATCTCTCATAACTCCTTATGAATAGTCGACTATATGACTCAATTACAAATTGATTCTTTTGATCTGCTGTGAAAATGTAAGTTAAAGATCCTTTAAAGACTATATATATAATGAAATGATCTTGGTTGATGATTTTTAGAGGTTTAGATTTGTCTATAAACTCTGTTGTCTCTAATATCGACAAAAAGGCAGTTAATACGCCTGAAAGTAAAATTGAGTTATCAATATCTATTTCTAAACAACGTGATTTTTCTCGATATTCCAATAACCCATTCTGGATTACTAAGGTTAACCAGATAAGTGAGCTCCACGGATTTTCAGGTGTTATCCACCTCTGCAAAGTTGTAGAGTTCCAAAAACGCCTAATTGATAATAGTATGATTATTGATCCAAGTAAAAAGGTGAAAAAAAGAATCCCTATCTGAAATAAGTAGATATCCATTATCTCACAGTCCTTTAAAAGGCAATTTAGGTAAGAAACCTCTTGGGGATGATAATCCGTTCATCTACAATCATGAAGGGTATCCTTCTCTTTATAACATTCTTATACAATCCATTGTATTCTCGATACCTATCGTTTGAAAGGATATGAGCATTAAATTCTGCTGCAGCTTCAAGGATAAACTCATCATCATCTATACCCGCAGGAGTCTCTTGGATGAATGGACTCTTCTTGATAAGTTCTCTGAATTGCTGTCCTTCACGTTTACCTCTCCTATCAATTCTGTATTTTAAAGCAGAAGAAACAAAAACTTTCACTCTAAGACCAAGTTTTTGAAAAAAGACTATTGTTGGAATAATTCTTTCATATTTCGGAAAATTGCCCTTTACACCATTACTATTTTCACGAGTTAAATTGTTTCCATCTATTAATAATTGAGTTATCATTTGTTTTCACCAAGTAAATTCTACTATTTCGTCTTTATAAGACCTAATACCCAGTGGGAGTAATAAAACTGGTAAACGTGATTTATCATCGCTACTGATAAACTATTATATGGTAACCATTTTTGAAAGGTTTGATAAATCCCCAAATGATTAAAGCATAATTAGATTAAGGTAGTGAGTTTTTTTACCTTTTTAATGACTTCTGAGAACTGGGGGATATAAAAAAAATTGATGGTTGGAAAAAAGACTAGCATTACTGGGTTTTCATGGGGTTTTTTCTAATTTTTTTTAATATAAAAGCATGAGGAGTGAATCTTCTTATGATTAACATTGACGAAAGAAGTATCTGATCCTCTAGATGATGACTGGTCTTTTGAATCAACTCGACTGGTACTTGAAGATCCCACGTTGGACAAGGACAATTGGGTCTTTCACATTCCATTACTTACAAAAGCGGAATTACTGGACCAATTGCTCCTTTCTAAACGCTCTCTTCCTGCTTCTGAAATTGAAGAAATCCCCTTATCCTCGCTTTTAAAAACTCTCCCTCCTTCCTCCTTGAAGAACATGCCCTCATGGTTTCAAACTACGAGATCCTTTGTCCAGCTTTGCCAGACCAAAAAAGGGGAAGATGTTATTCTGGTTTGTCAGTGTGGCCATGGTAAGTCCACAGTTGCTAGTGTTTACTGTTTGGATCGAACCTATGCTAATCGTTTCAAACATGTTCTTTCTATTTCTCCGTCCCGAGGGGTGGGTAAAACTCTTTTGGATAAATTTCAGGAATTCAGTGAAAAACTTGTTGCGGGGAAATCCATTTGTGAGGGTTATTTTTGGGGAGAAAATGAGAAAAAACAACAAATTCGGGAATCAGAAGAAGACATCTCTTTATTAACAACAACCTTGCTCACACATCTTGGTTCCTTGACGAAATATTATCCTGAACGCTATGTTA
>JAEOTI010000067.1 GCA_016839955.1 Candidatus Hodarchaeota archaeon
AACGTCACTCAATTTCTTTACAAATTCTGCTATCGACTTATTTGTATAGCCAGATGGTTTTGTCGGTGGTTACGTAAAGAGATCTTGCCTTTGGTCTGTTTTTGAAGAGGTGATGCGGGAAGACTGTATTATAAGAATTTAAAAATAGATTTATTCGACCCTTTTTCTGGTCGGTCAAGTTATATTTTTAGGAAACAAAATTTCAGAAGTGTTTTTCAATGGATTTGGATTTTTTAATGATTGGTGCTGAAAAAGCTGGAACTACTTTCATCCAAACGAACTTGTCCCGACACCCAGAAATATTTATGCCACCCATAGAAATCACATATTTTCTGACTCCCGATTATTTGGCTTTAAATGAAGATTTCTTACACAGAACCTTTTTTTATCAAGTAAAAGGTGAAATGAAAAAGGGAATTCGAAATCCTCTATATCTTACACTCTCTGAGATTCCTTCAAGAATTCAAAATCATTCTCCTAAAGCGAAATTGATCATTATTCTTCGAAATCCAATCAAAAGGGCTATTTCAGCTTATTTTCATTATATGAGGTTTTCTTTACTTCCCTTACTACCTCTCAATGAAGGGGTTCAAAAAATTCTAGAGGGAAAATACCAAAATACACGGTATCAACAAATTGCAGAGGGGATTATCGATTTTGGTTTTTACTATAAACACATTCAAAGGTATTTACAGTATTTTGATCGTGAACAAATGCTCATTCTCCTAAATAGCGAAATTAGAAACAACAAAGAGAAGGTATTTCGTGATATTTGCTCCTTTCTCGGGATTAATAAAGATTTTACCCCTGATTCAAGTATCGGATTAAGAATCATAAATTATTTGATGTCAAACAAAGGGATTTATTCTTTAAAACGATTAAAGTTATATAGAAGCTATGTCTCTTGTATTTACAATCATAAATTCGAACAAAACAGCTGGCCTTATAGAAATCGAATTTATTTTAAAAACAAAGCGCTTTTAAGACCTATCTATTATCTCTATAACCTTCTTGATCAATTGATATTTACTAATATCTTTAAACAAACTAAACCTCAGCTCACTCCACTCCTCAGAAAGAGACTCTATCATCTCTACAATGATGATATGAATCATCTTGAAAAATTTCTTAGCAAACCACTAAATAGCTGGAGATTATAGGATCAAATCAAGTTATATTCGCCAACCAGACCTAGCAATTTTGATCAGAATGTAATGATACTTAAAATTAATAAGTGGGACTGCAGAAAAAAGTTTGGGAAAACGTTATAGATCTATCAAATCTTCACAGTCTAAACACATTTATAAATTAAAACTCTTGAAGAAGAAAAATTGTCCTGTAAATAGATTTTTTGTATTACAATCTTTGCATAACAATAAAAAATTATTCAGAGGCATGTCAAATTTTCCTAAGAAAATATCTATTAATTCTGATACTTATTTCAAGCCTTTTAGGAGTTACACTAGTTCATCATTATATTTTAGAATCTGAGAAGATTTCATCGTCCAAAGTTAGTGCATTGTTTGTAAGTGACGTTCATACAGGGTGGAAATGGTGGACTCATTATATTAATCGTACAAGACATTTTACAGATAATCTATATAGGTTTGGAGAGAAAGAGAATTGCGATTTTATTGCTATGGGAGGTGATATGGTTCATGGATATGGGTATTTTGAAGACCAATTCGAAAATTACACTAAAGAGATAATAGAACGTCAGACAATTTTAACCTTGGCACACCCTGGAGATCATGAACATCATAATACTCGTGGACAAACAAAATGGATGCAATTGACTAGTTTACCCCGTCAATACACTTTTACAATCAGAAATATTAAGTTTATTTTCGTTGGAAGCAATTGGGGCAAAGGAATCATATCAGAAGAAACAAGAGCATTTATTGAATATGAGCTTCATAGAACTCCTAGTTTAACACATATTTTATTCACAGAGAACCCATTATATAATACTACCGCTCCAAATCAGAATGATGAGCGCGGTAACCACAGTAGCCTAATTACTGGTAGATATTTCGTAGATCAGAGTTGGTGGCAATCGATAATCAATAATTATAAGATTCCTCTAATAATCCATAGTAATAACCATTTACCTTTATGGAATGATTCAATAAAAGCTTTTGTTTCGAAATACAACACTACTTGGGTTGGTTTAGATTCAATAGGATTAGCAACTGGAGAAAACAATAAAAAACCCTGCTTTTCAATTTTTATAGAAACCTACAAGGAAAGAATAGATGTTTCTAAGGTCAATCTTCTTACTCTAAATAGAACTTTAATGCTATCGATAAATGTATCTACAAGCATTAATCCAAACATTTCTCCGATATTTACAATAGGAGGGAGAATACAAAATAATTTTGTAGAAGAAGTGTATAACCACTTTGTATATGAGTCTGCGAGATTAGAGATTGTTGGTGACCCTTGGAAGGGGGAACTTATGGAATTTAAACCCTTTTCATGGTTTTATGAGCCCACTGGAGAAAATAGTACTGACGAACAAGAAATTTGGAGGATCGAACGAACATCATCATCTACTAAAGTTCTCTGGAGCTGGAATACAAGTAGAATTGTACAAATTAACCAATCTAATGATTATTTTGTTAATTTCTGTTTTGATAGACGTTGGTCAGGTCCGTATGGACTTATAGAAATCTCTCCACAAAGTAATTACACGTTTTCGACTCAAATCTCGAGCGATTCAAATGCATATTTCAGATCGAAATTTGTTTTATATAACTCAATAAATGAATCTAAGATAATTTTTAGTGATTGGATACAAGTAAGATGCCAAGGTAATTTTCAAGATGTCTCTTTTAACTTTACTACCTTGCCTGATACAACTTCTATTTTTCCTAGTCTGCAATTCAGAACACCTAATGTTAATTATTATCTTAAGAGTCTCTCATTAAAGTTTAGAAATGCTAAATGGCGAACTGACGACGCATATATTCTTGTGAATGGAAGTAGGTATGGAAATGCTAGAGAACTTAAACCTTGGAGTTATAATTCATATTCTCTTCCAACGAAATGGCATTATTTGAATCTAAAATGTGATATCGGTGGATGTGGGATTGCTTTGTATCGTATTATTTTCAAAGGATTTAAAGGTTTTATATTGAATAATGCAATAAAGGAAGATGGAAAAAGATACATTGTTGAAGCTGATCGTAATCCATATACTACAGACGCCTTTGCATTCTTTATATCCGATGGTAAAAAACCAAGGATCAATCTTATTAAAGGAGATTTTCAGAGTTTTACGAAACCTTCTTTTTATAAAGCTTTTGACAATCGTTTAGTATTCAGTATTGATATTCTTCTTTCCAATAAAGGTAGTATTATAATTTTCTGTGGAGACTATGAGGAGCCGAAAGATGTCTATATAAACAGTATCAGTTCAAATAATTGGTTTTATCAAAACTCCACGAAACTCTTATATGTGCCTCTTAAGCATCAAGGATTGTTGAAAATAGAGATATTATGGATCTAAGAAAAGTTGAAAAAATCTAATCC
>JAEOTI010000400.1 GCA_016839955.1 Candidatus Hodarchaeota archaeon
AGAGCATCAAATTCGAATAAATAGCATACAACCACGGAAAATACGCCTTCAGGACGCGTTTGTGGACATGTTTAGATCTTAAGACAAATTCCAGGAGAATCAAAAGTGACATTTATTGAACCATTTGGGTACAAGGATTACGCAGACCAACATAGAAATCTACTCGTTAGAATACTTTCTCTTACATGGTTTACCTTAAGGGATAGAATTTGGAACCAAAAATCAGTAATCATTAGTTTAGCACTGCTCCTATTTGTCTCCCTAATTATGATTGTTCCTTTTGGATACATTGCGATTTACGAAAGGGAATATGGAGACGACGAGATTTTTAGTCTTGTTAGGTTCCAAGATATTTTTAAGCTAGTTTTCAATGCCTACACCACGAATTTTTTCCTTCTGATCCTTTTTGGATTCATTGGAGCCAGAATTTTTGCTGAAGATATAGAAACAAATGTAATTGAAAATTACTTTACTAGAATGCCACGATATGGTTATGTTTTTTCAAAAGCCCTTGCAGTCTTCATTTCTTACCTGGTTGTAACAGTTATTCCTGTCCTGATGATTTGGACTTGGTTAGCTTCAGCATTTGAAGAAGATCTCATGGCAAGTACAAATATTGAACTTATCTCAGATACAATTCTATTTACCATTCTTTTATCTGCTTTCTACACTGCTGTCGTTTTAGGAGTTTCAGCTTCAACGGACAATCGGAATTATGCCCTAACGATTTTCGTAGTAGGACTTGTTGTCGCAGGACCCTTTATTACTAATCTCATAGCAGGTACTACAGGAGACAACATCTGGCTCTTGCTGAATATACAAGAGATGCTTTCTCCAATATATTGGGATTTGGTTGGACCCCCGATTTTAGAAGATTATTTTCTTCCACCAGTCCTGGCCTCTGACTATTCTAAAATGCTTGAATTGGATCCTGTTGATTCATTTAATTTAATGATCATTGTTTTTGCTGTTTCTGGAATGCAGATATATCGAAAAATTATCCAAAGAGGATAGAGGGAGAAAAAAATGGATATTATTACTTTTGATAAGGTCTCGAAAATCTATGGCAGTGTAGTGGCTGTTAGCGAGATCAGTGGAGCAATCGGTGAAGGCATAGTCGGATTTCTAGGTCCGAATGGAGCAGGGAAGACATCAGTTATTCGAATGTTAATTGGAGATCTAAAACCATCAGAAGGACATCTATTAGTATTTGGTGAGGATCCCTGGTATAATTTTAGTCTTCGAGAGAGGATAGGTTATATCCCAGAAAAAGCTAAGCTGTTCGAATGGATGACTCCACTTAAATTTGTAACAAAGCTAGGGCAAATTGGACGACCAAGAGAAGAAGCAATAAAAGCTGCGGAAGATGCTCTTACCACAATGGAAGCATATGAATACAGAAATCGACAAATTTCAACATTATCAAAAGGAATGCGCCAAAGAGTCAAGATCGCAATAGCCCTTTCCCGTCCAAGAGATTTAATTATTGCTGATGAACCCTTAGCTGGTCTTGATCCATTAGGCCGCGAACTCATCTTCGACCTTTTCCATCAATTATGGAAAGAACATCAAACCTCCGTTTTTGTGAGTTCTCACATTCTGTTTGAGGTACAACGTTTTACACAGCAAATAGTCATGATGTATGAGGGAAGGATAATTGCGAGAGGGAAGACGAAAGAATTACGTCGTCTTCTTGAATATCCTTATTCCTTCGAAGTTGTCTCTACATCGCCCCATGACCTCATTCATCAATTATTTCTTCGGGGTATAATCCAAAGTGCTCAATTCCCTCAAGGCTTTCCCTCAGATGAACAAAAATCTGCTCTTATTCATATTACTACAACAAAACCCGATGAATTGACTGATACGATCTTAGAACTCACTGAAAACCCAAAATATCGGATAATTCAGCTCGTGAACCTTGAAGAACAAGTTGCGACCGAACAACTTTTTTCATACTTGATTAAAGGGAGGGCTTGAATTGAATTCAGCAAAATTTCTGCGAGGGTATCCAATTTTTGGAATTACACTGAGAAAATTTTTATTCCACCGAAGTAGATTGATTATCTTTATCCTGGTCCAATTTCTACCTATTTTTGTTGCATATTTACAATACAGTAATCGAGAATCATATTATTCTTCACAAGAAGATCAAATTTGGGAGGCTCAATCTGATTTTGTAGGTCTTGTTGTGAATTACTATGTTCTTCTTGCTGCTGTGGTTATTGCACTCTTTTTTACAGTGTCAATCACTTCCGAAGAGATCAATGATCAAACAATTAGCTATTTCTCCATGCAGCCTTTGAGTAGAGTTGAAATCGCCCTATGGAAGTATTTCGCACTCCTTTTAATAGTTAGTCTTTTCTATTTTCTACCAGTGACCATTCTTTATTGGGTTAAGTTTGTCTGGGATGTAGGTGTACCTTTTGACCAAGAATTGAATTTTCTTGTCGGTGCATGGATTTTAATGGGCATGGCTGCACTTCTCTACACTTCTGCTTTCTTCTTGTTGAGTCTCATCTTACCTCGACCACATCTTTCCTGCTTAATGTTCGGATACGTCGATCAATTCTTTCTTGGCACCATTTTTAGCCCAGTGCTAGGGTCTTATTCTCCTGCATACCATTTAAGAGCCGTTGCTTCACGTGAATTTGCAGAAATAGAAGGTGGGGGCGGTTTTATACGAGTTATGAGTGTGAATGATTCATATCTTGTAATAATTCTATTCTTTGTGATGTTTCTCTCCTTAGCATTGGCCATTTTCAAATCAAGAGACTTGAATTGAGAAAATAAAAACAAGAAAAATTTTTGATGAGAATGAATCAAATACAGCCTTTGTTTCCTAAAACCTCGTTATTAGGAAACCTAATATTTTCTCAAATAACATGATAATAAGGTGATTATGATGCCTGAAGTGAAAATTCGACTTTTAGAGGAGAAAGATATCTCTGATGTAATGGAAATTTTTCGAGCTAATACTGAGGCTACTGAGACTGAAGCAAATGATCTGAAAAAGACCATTTTAGGTGCCATCGAATTTGGAGATCCAATGGCTTCGTTAGCTGCGGAAGTAGATGGTATAGTTGCTGGTTTCATGGTAGGTGTTCCTGAATTTCGAACTTTTGGACTAGGGGGGATTGGATGGATCAAACTTCTTGGAATTCACCCAGAGTACAAACGACAAGGCATTGGACTCAAGCTTGGAGAAGCTATTATTGAGCATTTTTCAAATACTGGTATCAAACAAGTGAAAACTTTAGTTGATTGGGATGATCGTGAACTTATACCTTTCTTCCAGCAAGTAGGTTTTGATAAAAGCAAAATGATTGTATTAGAGCTTAATCTAACATAATTTATTGCTTTTTTTATGCTTATGGAAAGAATTATTTTCCATCCCCTATTTTTATTTAAAAATTAATATCCATAAACGTTTTTGACCTATTTACAGTGTTTTACGGATGTTTTTTTCATATTATTTCGTAATACAGGTTTTTATACTATATAGCTATTTTGTCTCTTTGACTGCTTAATCATATTTTTTGTGTGATTTTTATTGATCAACTAATTATCGGAGGAACTTAGCCTTTGTTTCAAAAATTTAAAGATTGGAAAGATAACCGGCATGATTATGCTAAAAAATGGAAGGAACAGACTGGTGGTAAGGTTATAGGATACTTTTGTACTTATGTACCTGAAGAAATACTATACGCCGCAGGGGTTTTACCTGTTCGTATTTTAGGGTCCCATGAGCCACAAGATGTCACTGAACCACACATATTCGGCATGTTCTGTCCTTTTTGTCGAGATTGTCTTGCTCAAGGTCTTAAAGGGCGATTCGATTATTTAAATGGAATTACAATCGCTCAATCATGTTTACATATTAGGCAAGCTTATTCAAGCTGGGAAAAACACGTTCCTACTAATGATAACTTCTCTTATTATCTCAATATGCCTCACAAGGTTCAAAGTCCTAGAGCTCTCCCATTCTTGAAAGCTGAATTGGAGTTATTCAAAAAAGCTGTTGAAGAGTGGACTGGAAAAGAAATAACTGATGAAGATTTGAATAAAGCTATTGATATCCATAATGAAAATAGGAGACTCTTGATGGAAATCTATGAATTAAGAAAAGCTGAGAATCCTCCACTTACTGGTGAAGAAGCAATGTACTTAACGCTTTC
>JAEOTI010000401.1 GCA_016839955.1 Candidatus Hodarchaeota archaeon
GAAATAACAACTCCAGAAGAAAGCGAAAAAGATACTTCCCAAGAAAGATTAGGTTACACAATTATTCGTTTTTCAAGCCGTTTTGAAGCCTTACGAAAACAAAAAGTTGAAGAAGAAAAACTCCGGTCTCAATCTGACATCATGAAGACTGTCAAGGGTTTTCAAGCATATCTAGAACCATCTCCGGAATCTCGACTAAGTTTTCGAGTGTTTAATCAAAATGATGCAAAATCCTTTCTTCATCAAGCCAGAGACGATGGATTTAATTTGAAGTTCATCGGAGCTAAAATTGTTTAAATACAATTTAATGACGCTTTTCTTGACCATTTGTAAAAGGAATTCAAATCTTTTCTTTCTAATTGCGTGGTTGACTTGACAATAATCTCTATTAAAGAATTAGACTCCTCAATGGATAGCGTAAAAGTTCGTGGCTGGATACACCATATCAGAAAGCAAGGAAAACTATATTTTCTCGTTTTGAGAGACTCATCTGGGTTAGTTCAAACCGTTCTCAAACCGGGTCTCACTGAGGAGTCATCACTTCAAAAAATGCAAGATTTAACAAGAGAAAGTGTGGTAGAACTTGAAGGAAAACCTCGAGAGGATCAACGAGCTCCATATGCACAAATAGAAATTCAAACATCTTCCTTAAACGTAATTTCTTATTCTTCACCTGATATTGAACATGAAATACGCCCTGATTCAGGAGTCGATATCCTTTTAGATAAAAGATATCTTGTTCTCCGAGGAGAAAAAACAAGGAATATTCTACACTTTCGTGCCTCAGCATTAAGAGCATTTCGAGAATATTATTTCTCAAAAAATATTATTGAAGTGACTCCTCCTACGATTGTCCAAACTGAAGTTGAAGGAGGATCCACTCTTTTCAAATTGAATTATTTTGGTGAAAACGCATACTTAACTCAATCAAGCCAACTATATTTAGAAACCGTCCTTCCTGCACTAGGTGATTGTTATTGTCTGATTTCATCCTATAGGGCAGAAAAATCTCGAACTAGACGACATTTAACTGAATATTCTCATCTTGAAGGGGAACTGGCTTTTTGCGATTTCAAATGTCTCCTTGAACATCTTGAGGATCTAATTGTATCTGTGGCTGATGATCTCTATTCTAAACATCAAGAACTCATCCTATCATTTAATCCTGATTTCACAGTTCCGAAAAGACCATTTAAACAAATATCTTATGCAAAAATGATTAATCTTCTGGAGAAAGAAGGAATTTCAAAACCTGATGGCTCTTTTTATGAGTATGGGGACGATGTTCCTGAAGAACCAGAAAGGACACTTGTGGATCGTCTTGGAGAACCATTTTTCCTTACATACTTTCCCAAAAATATGAAAGCATTCTATATGCCCCCGACTGAAGAAGATCCTGACGTAACATATAGTGCAGATTTGCTTCTTCCACATGTTGGAGAGACAATAGGAGCAAGTCAACGAATTCATGATTATGAATTATTGAAACAGCGTATAGATGACTTTGGTCTTAACCCTGATCCATTTTACTGGTATTTGGACATCCGTAAATATGGTACAGTACCTCATTCAGGTTATGGACTTGGGATTGAACGTTTTATTCAATGGTTGTTGAATTTAGACCATATACGTGATGCTTGCCTATACCCGCGTCTTATCAATCGAGTGAAACCATAGATCAAACACGGGATCGCAATCGGTCAATGATAGACACACCATTTTCATAGAAACTCGTCATTCCAATTTTTGAATACCCTAATCCCTCGTATATTGATAGTGCTGGAACGTTATCTTCATCTGTCTCAAGAATTGGTAATAATTCTCTCCTCAATACTTCTGCGGTCCAAAAGGAGACAACTGCAGTGCTATAACCTTTTCCACGAAATTCCTTTAATGTGTGAACTCCACCCAATACAGTAAATCCTTCACCAACTGAATTGGATCGAGCTACACTAATAATAATTTCGTTATCTAAGAATCCCATTACTCTGGCGTGAGTTTTAGAAGTTTTTAGAAATGAGTTTGGATTTCGATTACCGTAATAATTAGCTAGTGCTAAAATATCTTCTTTTGAGGAAGCTAATCGGATAGTCAGTTCTGAAGGTGGTTTCTGAGGCCTGAATGAGCTTTTTTCATTCATCCAGAACGCAATATTGTTGATTTTGTCTGAATACGCAAATTCTTTTTCAAATTTTGTATTCCAATTTGATGAAATTCTAATGAAAAAGCGACCTGAGTTTAATTTTTCATGTAGTAACCAAAAAACGTTCTGAATTCCACCAAGTGGTACAAAAATTTCATCTCTATGAAGTAAAACAGCTTTAATCTCACTGGAAGTCCTAAGAATAGATATTTCAAAATCTTGTGGGTAGTTAACAATATCACCAAGGATGTAAGCAGCATTCAGAGCATTTTGTAGATTTGGGGGAATTAAGAAATCAAGACAAAATTTTGTAATTTCGGATATTTCTTTCCTTGATAAATCCACAATTAAACGAAAGTCGCTTATAACACAATTTTTTCCTTGGAAAGACCTTTCTTTCGACAACTTTGAGATCTCTCCAAAGAGAATGAATAACGAATAGTAACTAATCCATTATTAAATTAGTCTTTTTCTTTTTTAGTGTCTTCTTTAGCTATATCTGATACCGTACGGGATGCTGCTCTAGCTGAAATATCAGAGGCTTCTTTTGTTACTTTTTTGGCAGCTCCTTTGAGTTTCTTACGACCTTCTTCAGTCCCAACTAAGGCTGCAGTGGCAACTGCACCTGCTACAACCGCTCCTGCAACAACTTTTTTCTTTTTACTTACCATTTCCTCTTCTCCAATGATATTTATTCTAATAATCATTATTCATTAAGATTATTAATAATATTCTGCTCAAGGACAACTTTAAGTGCGTCTTTAAACTCAATTAAGGATTCGATTGGTTTAGAACACGTAAAACTATGACAGATTAAAGCATGGGGTTTTGAAGATGTTACTGGTGCTGGAGTAGAAGAAGAAGGTGAAATGACTTGCCAGGGAATGTAAATTGAATGTAGATAATCTATAATCTCTATAAGATTAGGATTCGTTAGATCCCCATGAAATGAAATTTCTAGTGGTTTGTGAATGAATAAATCAAGAGCTTGTAGATACGCACCATAAAATATGGTATTTGATGTCTTTACTTCTTCTAAAAACATAGAGATTATCTTTTCATTAAGATTCAGAAGCTCAATATCATTTAGTATGATTGCTAATTGTGAAAAGCATTCTGATAGAACTCCTGTTGCGGAAGGCGAAGCATTATCTGCTGCTCCCTTTATACGAGAAAGGGTGTCTTTTTGAAGCTTAGAGACAAAATAGACTCCTCCATCGTTATTGTCCCAGAAATCCTCAATTATAATTTTCAAAAGTTGCTTTCCAACTTCTAAATATCTTTTTATAGGATCTACTGAATATAAATCAAGTGTGGCTTTTAGAAAATACGCATAATCATCTAAGAATCCTATTATCCTTGCTTTACCTTCAGTATAGGAATGAAATAAGATAGGTGGATTCCAAAGTTGTGTTATAACAAATTCAAATGCTTTTTGAGCTGTTTCTAAATAGTTTTGAGCTTTCGTAACTCGGTATCCATAACAAAATGCGGATATCGTTAGACTTGTGAGATTCGTGAGTATTTTATCATCACGGGCTGGTCTTTCTCTTAATTCTCTGTATTTCAATAATTTAACCTTTAGTGATTCCAAAATTATATTTACTTCATCTGGAGCGAGATCAAATTCTTCAGCGATCTCTTGAGGACTTTTTGTTATTATTAATGTATTTTCTTGGTTTTTTGGATCAATTGAATAATATGAAGCAGCTATTTCTTGTTTTAATTCTGATTCAAGTGCTTTCTCAATGTCCCTCGAACTCCAACTATAGTACCTTCCTTCAACCCCCTCAGAATCTGCATCTTCCGCAGTAAAAAAACCATTAGTCGAACTAATGAGCCGTTGTGTAATATAATCGAGAGTACGAATTCCTATATCTTTATAAAAAGAATCATTCGTTATCTGAAAAAACTGAAAATAAACTACAGCTAATTGAGCATTATCATAAAGCATTTTCTCGAAATGAGGGACTTTCCATTCATTATCAACAGAATATCGATGGAAACCTCCCTCTAAATGGTCATGAATCCCACCATTTGCCAATTTTCGAAGAGTAAGTTTAAGAAATTGAAGAATTGATCCTTTTCTTCCTGGGTCTGTAAAAGCTAAAGCTCTGATTAGAAAAGATAGAGTTGGGGTAGTTGGAAACTTTGGCTGTCTCCCAAATCCACCATGAGTGTAATCAGCATGTTGTATGATGTTGTCAATCGCATCTATCAAGATTTGTTCTTCGATTTCATATGAATCATCCATTATTTTTGTAAGACTGTTCTCAATCGCATTCTGGATATTTTTAGCGTTCTCAGCGATTTCAGTCTTTTTTCTCTCATAAGCTCTGTGAACATTTATTATTACTTCAGGGAAACTTGGAATCCCGAATCGGGGTTCTGGAGGAAAATATGTTCCCGAAAATACAATTTCTTTATCAGGGGTCAAAAAAATTGAAAGTGGCCAACCACCAGAGCGTCCCATTAGTTGATTTGCTGTTTGGTAAAATTGATCGATATCAGGTCTTTCTTCCCGATCTACTTTTATTGAAATATAACGATTGTTTAATGCTTCTGCAATATCAGGGTCTTGAAATGACTCATGCTGAAGCACGTGGCACCAGTGACAAGTGAAGTATCCCACGCTTAGAAATACTAACTTCTTCTCTTTCCGAGCTTGTTTGAATGCTCGTTCTGACCAAGGGACCCATTCAACTGGATCATTGGCATGTTGCTTGAGATAAGGAGAAGTTTCATCTATCAACGCGTTTGTCAATTTCAATTCCTGAAATATCTCTAATGAATTTATTTTAAACAAGTTAATTGATGTGGCAGTTTAATGGCAGCAACAAGAAACTTAGAAGAAGAAGCGACCCAAATATTAAACATTAAAACTTAAGGTCATAAAAATGAGTGATTATATTCTAAAACCAGGGATTCATGACTATTTAGACTCCTTATTACCGAAAAGAGAAAATTATTTCTTAGAACTAGAAAAATACGCAGAAAAAGAAGACTTTCCAATTGTAGGACCCCTTGTAGGGAATATCCTATTGCAGTATGCTCAGTTAATTAATGCTCGTAGAATTCTAGAGCTTGGGTCTGGGTTTGGCTATTCCGCTCTCTGGTTTGCAAAGGCATCTCCCGATGAAATTATTTGTACAGACCTTACCCAAAATAATATCCAAAGAGCAATGGTATATTTTGATAAAGTAGGAATAAAGGATAAAATACAGTTCATGGAAGGAGATGGTTTGGAAATTCTTCGAAAAGTTGAAGGAGAGTTTGATATAATCTTTAACGATATCGAGAAAGAAGATTATCCATCCGTTTTCAAAGAGGCTGTCCCCCGACTTCGGAAGGGGGGATTATTGATAACTGATAATGTTTTATGGGATGGAAAAGTCGTTGATTCTTCTCCTACCGAAGAAACTACGATTGGAGTAAAAGAGTACAATCGATTAACCTTTTCAGACCCACGGGTTTTATCTGTGATTATTCCTATCCGGGATGGACTTGGTGTCTCAATAAAATTATGAAATATCAAAAAAAAATATTTTCGTCGAAATTACTAAATTCTAATAAGAAATCATATCTAATATCCTTCAGATACTGAAAACTTCTTGGATACTCGGTGTTCTATTTGCTGGTAGGAGTTATTTCTGATATTCATGCCAATATTGCTGCCCTTTATGCTACTCTTGACCATTTTGATGAAATGGGAATCAGTGCGCTGCTCTGCGCAGGAGATCTCGTTGGTTATTACACATTTCCGGATCAAGTTATAAGGGAGATCAAATCAAGGCCAGATCTGAAAGGTATTGTTATGGGAAATCATGATATGACAATAGCAGGAAGCATATTTTCAGACCTTTTCACATCGGACTTTTTAGCAACGTTGACTCAAGCATTTATGGCTACATCAAATTTTGACGCCCTTCAGGCAATTGGTTGGGGTGTGAAAAACACCAAGCGCGATTTAGCGAAGTTTCTACTTCAAGATAATTTCTTTGTTGATCAATTCGACGGTGTTGGTATTGCCATGCTTCATGGCTGCCC
>JAEOTI010000068.1 GCA_016839955.1 Candidatus Hodarchaeota archaeon
AGCTAATCGTATAGCCTCAGCAATTGCTTCTTTGGACAAAGAACCGCGCCATTCATTGATAATAGCTTCCCAATCCATTCCATTTGCCACTTGTTCTAAAACATCAGCCACTAAGATACGTGTGCCTCGAAAAGTCGGCTCTCCATGGCAAATTTCAGGATCTTTTACGATAAATCTACCTAAATATATTTCCAAGTATGTACACCTTATCAGAGGTTAAGATAATTTCAGGTTATTCTTAAATTTAATGTTAATTGTTTTCAATCAGTATTAAAACTGAGATTCTTTAATCTTTTTTCCTTTTTGTCATTTTACTCTTATCTTATCACTATATTAAATGTTCCTATAATATTATTTTTTAAGAAGATATCTTTCGTAGTACACACGAACCTCTGTATGTTCCATCAAGAAATGATCACCCATTATACAAAAATGATTGGATTGTTGGTATTACACATGATCATTACAGTTCCTATCAGCTCTACTCCAACTATTATTTCAATAATTGTTAAGATTAATAATATTAAATTATACTGTGAGACATTAGACCCTAAGGATTTAGCAAAAACAGTATCAAATGTGATATACTTAGATCCTTTCCAAAGAATAACTAAAGAAATTAGTAAGATTACTGACACAATAAAGATTAATCCAAAGTCTCTTGGGAGAAGAAATGCAATATTACCAACTAGTTAATGTTCTAAACCAGATTGTGAAAAGACATTCCAACGATCTAAAACGACTTGGATCGTTGTAATTATAAATTCCCTTCAGTATTCCTAAATCTGCTAAATAAATTGTAAATAGCTAAAGGAAAAAATATAGATGGTAAAACATACCATTGGTAAGTGTAATTACTGTGATGTTGTTTATACGAAAACATGGATGAAAAAACATCTGCTTTCCTGTGAAAAAAGACAAAAAACAGAGACTGAAGCGGGGAAGAAACAGAAAAAGGGAGTTGAGATGTATCTCCTAGCAGTGCAAGCCGAGTATCGGCCTGAATTTTGGCTTTTTGTAGAGGTTTCTGCGACACTCAAGCTCCATGAAATAGATCAATTTTTACGAGATATTTGGTTAGAATGTTGTGGGCATCTGAGTCAATTTCGGATCTCGAATCAAATTTATGCTTGTCCTGATGCACAAAAAGACGAGAAGAATGAGATGAATACAAGCTTGAAAAAAGCATTAAAAGGATCTAATATTACAAAATTCTCATATGAATATGATTTTGGTTCAACCAGGTACATAAAACCTCTACAAAGCTAGATATCTGTCTAAATTTGCTCAGGTGTCATGTTACACACCAGGATTAACTGATGCACCCTTACCTGGTGTCAGGGTGTGATTGCGGGGGACTATCCCGCCTCCTGAGCCTTGGCGCCGAATAATTAGTCGGGGAATCCCCACTGACACTTTACTCGTTAATTTACTCAGGTGAGCCGTGAACTCATCTATCTCACGGGCTAAACGGCGGATTTGTTTGCTCGTCCATCCTTCCATTGGTGGAACGACCAACACCATCCGTTTCCCTTGAATGTGAGCATAAAGTTTTTCATTAAAACCCAGCCCGCGACGGGCAATGATTAAAGCCGCAGCCTGATGGATATTCAACCCATAGCAGCGTTGATATTTCAATTGCCCCAGAACCGAAGTATATACTGGATTAATGGTTTTTACTACCATGTTCTGCTTAATGGCTTGAGCGTGAATGATTTGGACAAATTTCTTATGCATAAAGTTGGCTTTGACTCGATTAAACCGTTTATTGGGGCCAAACTGTTTGGTAAATTTCAAGGCTTCTAGACTGAGAGTATTTAGTTGATATGAGGCAATCCACTTGAACGCTTTTTTCACAACATTCCCGATTAGCCAGTTTCGTTTTTCTTCCCGAGCGTACATTAAATCAGGACAGGAAAACCATTTAGAACATCGATAATTGCCATTCGGATAGACTAAAGTTACAGCTATCCCTGTAGGATTGAGATCAATTCCCGCGATCCCATTATTATTTGAGATGACATTTGTGGGTTGCTCTGTGGTGATTAACACGCGATAAAAAGTGCCTTCAGAGGATAACAGAATGCGAACCGTGTATTTTTCGGCTCCTTGAGCTAATTGTCTCAAAAGTGGTTGATGTTTAAGTGGGACATACAAAAACGCCCTCAGCCGGTCATTTCTTTGACCGCAATCTAATAACATCGAAAAGGAAAAAACATCAGTCAGCCGATCATAATGGAGCCGTAAATTGGCATTTCCCTGTTTGTTTGCTTCTCCCACACAGTAGAGCCCATTATTCCGTCTTTTAGTCCATTCTTTTTTGGAGATTTTTCCTTGTTGGTATAAGTAAAGGGTTTTTTTGCCTCCAAATACTAGGGGGGGGATTGTCTTGTTGTTTCGATGGGTTTGCCATTTCACATAGGCAGCTTGGGCTTTTTGAAGCCGCATGTGGAGTCCAGTGAGTTTTTGGTATTGCGTTTTCGTGAGGGGTTTCAGCCTGTTATTCAGGGTTTGTTGGTAGGTCTTCAAGCGTTGCTTCGCCTGTTGGACTTTCCAAGCTGTTTCCTTGCAATAGAGCTGGACCAGCTCCTGTTGGGCTTGAAGAGTAGCTTTTGCTTCTTCAATAGCCGAGCGAATATAGCGGGCATTCGAGAAGAGATTGATCTCACGAACCCTCTTGACAATTGACTGCCTGAGTTGTCCTTCGAGGAGGCGTTTGAATGCGAAGCGTTTCACAGTTTGAAAGCGGGACATGTAAGCCTGAATGATTTGCTGCTGCTTTTTGGTTGGATACCATGCAGTTTCACAGGTTAATTGCATTCAATTCCTCACTCTAATCAATGTTAATCTTGACCCTTTAATAGCTCCTGAGTTTTTTTGAGGCTCTGAGAAGGGTCTGCCACCTGCTTGAGACAGGTTTTCATAGCCCGATAGCGTTGTGAGCGACGGCCATAGAGTCTCGCGGCAAATGAGGTGACAATGGCTAGTAGGTCTTCGACTAACTCTACCTGTAATTATTTGCGAGGTTGTTCCTCAATCACCTCGATCGTTACCCCATAACTGTGGGCATACTGTTCTAGATACTGGTAGCCAAAACGGGCCAATCTATCTTTATATTCAATAAGAATTGTATCGATGGTCTCTTGATGAATGGCCTGAAGAACTCTTTTCAATCCTTGACGATTTTCATTGAGTCCACTTCCGAGATCCTGAATATTCAGTTGGATTGAATAATTATTCTTTTCTGCATAAGCTAGTAACCGTTCACTTTGCCTCGCAAGATTCCCTGCTTGTTGTTGTTTGCGTGTGGAGACTCTGGCATACAGAGCCACTCTTCTTCGCTCTGAATCCTTCGTTTCCACACGATTTATTCCTAAATCTCGCTTAATTTCGGCTTCAGTGGACAATCTATGGCCTGTCGGTGTTCTTAGAGCTTTAATTATTCCTTCTCGTTCCCATCTTCTGATTGTGTGGTTGTTTTGCCTAGCTTTTTCGCTACTTCCCCAATCGTCAGAAATCTGTCTTTCCTTTTCATTCTTATACATAGCTAAAAATATCTAGATATACATAAGTTTCCATTCAACTGTCGATCCACCTTCTTGAACTTCGAAGTGATCGAAACCCGTACCATAGCATGTACCAACAAATCGATAATTGTTTTAGCAAGGAACGAGCTTCCAAAATTCCGTTGTGAATCATGTGATGAATACAAAGTAACAACGATGTGTATGGAATGTTTATATGATGGCAGAAGAGGGTATCTATGTGAGGCTTGTTTAGCTGATCATGAATGTGATGAAGAAATGTTTATGCCACTGGTGAATTCACCTCGAACAGGAGTGTGTGGATATGTCGGAAATCGGAATACTGATAATGAAAAGTTGTCGATGAAATAAATAATGTTTATTACTCAAAAAACCTGAATAAATGACCAGAAAAACAGGAATTATTCCATAAGATAGATAAAGCTGGAGAATGGATTAAGAAAGAAAAAAGAAATTCGCTAAATAGAAGCGACATAATGACAAGGTTTGATGGAGATTAATCTTGACGAAAAGAGGAAGAAAAGGGAAATGTCCGATCTGCGAACAAAGAAAGGGAAAAAGATTCTGTCTCCGTGAAAATAATATGATATGTTCGCAATGTTGTGGGAAATCTCGTCATATAGTACAATGCCCACGAACTTGTGAGTATTTAACTCCTATTCTTAAAGATCATGGACAATTACCAGAAATTAGAAAAGCATATCGGTCACCCTCGCCTGGAAGTGTTGTTTTATGGTTTGAGTACCGGGATTCGTTAGGAAAATGGCATTTCTATTCTCCGTTAGTTGATTTGTGGAAAGCTGGCTTTAAAGACAGTTCAGGACAACGAGACCTAACAGAAAAGAATTACCTGGAAAACTTGAACCTATACAAATTACAATTGGGTTTAATTAAAATCCCCTGGAAACAAGCATTATATCTTTTAAAAAGTGGAATGTGGATACGCAATGAGCTTCAACAACCGTATCCAAGTAGTTTTAGACGATTCAAAGACATTTTAGTTGGTCTTGATGAAATAGAGGTGAAAGGTTCGGTTTATAAATGCTACCAATGTGAGACAGGTAACTTATCGGATAAAGCTGTTCAATTGATCCAAAAATATACGTTAGAAGATATTAATTCAGGAATAATAGGACAAGAGGGGGAAAAGATCTTACATTTCCTTTGTGATGCCTGTTCCTCAGGTTATAATGATACAGGCTGGGAATTTGATCTATATTGTGAAGATGAAAGTGCACAACCAAATAGATATCTTAACAACGAAATTCATGATATTATTGAAACCCAATTAAGAGAGAATAACCCTCCACAGACGAATGAAACTTTACAACGCCTTTTGAAGAACGGATATACTAGAAATGAAGCATTCGATTTAATTGGGAGTGTGGTAATGTGTGAAATTTATGATGTACTCAAAGAAGAGAAGCCTTTTAATGAGCAGCATTTTGTAAAAGCATTGAATAATCTAAAATAATCCCAGTAATACGTGTATTAAAGCAAATACGCCAGAAAAGAACGACTGATATAATTTTCTCTTCCTAAATAAAGCGGGGATGAAAATGATGAGGATCGGTTTTTGCTTACCAATTTTTGTCATAAATCAGGTAGTACGTTATTGAACAAAAATAATATTTCATAAGGGTAGGGGTGAAAATCAACCGACAGAAATGTGAAGCATGAAGAATAACTGTTCTAGCATACAAAAAAGTCAAAAGAAAAATTCAGATATTAATCAAATTGTACAGAAACGCTTGTTGCAGCTGGTAATCCCAATTTTACTATTCTTTTCACCTTTCGAAATTCCAGCAAATGCCTACTATAAGGTTGAGGATCACCTGAACCTGATCGTCCAAGCATCGTTTGATAATGCTTATTTAGAACAAATCGGAAGGCTTCCTAGTGGTAGAGTGGCTGATACCACTTTTGATCAGCTTTATAAGTTTGGTAAGATGGAAACTGTTCAGGTTTGTAATAAGAGGTTCCAATATCAGATTTCAACAGCCAAGCTACGTCGTAGTAGAAAAAAAATAGCCGCTAGCTATTGATTGGACGGATTTACCCTACTATAACTCAAAAAGAACGATTAAATGGTTTTTGTGTCCAAGATATTTTTTCGATAATCCTGATAACTCGAGTAACAAGCGTGAAACCTTAATTGATATTTCTTCATTCATTACAGTTGACGTTGCCCAAACATTCCATGATTAATCCAAGCATGATCTATTGAATTAAGTCTCCCATTCCTAATTTGAATATATTTTTGTTCCAATAATATTATTTTTTAGGAAGATATCGTTGGTTATACGACATTTCTATGTAAAATTTGAATGTCGTCAAAGCACCATTTCGCGACATGCCACTTATCGTTGGTAGTACACACGAACCTCCGAATATTCTTTTAATCTAATTTTCCTGGAATACTTTCCTTCTAAATGTTGAAAAAAGCTACAAATTTTAATTGCTTTCTCCTTATTCCAAGGTAAATATTCATTTCTGCTATCTTTCGATGTATTCTTTGAATTCTAATACCCGTTTTTTTATTAGATCATCGGAAATTGATTGGTTCTCACCAACTCCTGAAAAGAGATCCATTGAATAAACACCTATACCTCTTCTACGAACTCGTCGCCTTTTATTTTTATCTTCCTCTTGTTGGTTTGCATGGGGGGGTCCATCTATAAACACTGCTAATCTGATATCAGAATAAAAAAGATCAGTACGGGTTATAGGGTTACCATTAGTATCATTTATTGTTTTTTGAACTTCATCGGGCATTGAAATATTTAATTCTGACATCATTGTTATTACTCTTTTTTCCAGTCTGGAATCGAGACCAACATCTAGTAGTTCTTGAAGATCGTTTGATCCTGATTCACTACTCACTTCTTTTGTCTTGGTAGCCATCAACTTACGTACAATAGGGAGAATACGTTTTCTATTGATGAATTGATGATTTCTTTGATTCCAAAAACCCAATAAACAATTATAACAAGCGTGTTGACATGCATCTTCTTTTTCTTCGTCTGTGTTTTCCTCTTTAAGATGTAATAAGCCGATCATATTTCTTAACATTTTCTTCCAACGATTGGTATCTCGAATAAGAGATTTTAATACACCTGTTCCCCCTTCTTCAGCTTCAAAGATGATTACATCATGATCATTTGAATTAGGTTTTGGGAGGATAAAACCACCCAGCTCCCGCTCTGTAAGGTTAAATGTGAGTAAAATGCTTTGAATAAACGCTTCTAATAAGGTTACATAATATTGATTAACTGCAAGTTCCCCTTCCTCTGATATATTTTCAGGACATGAAAAGAAGAGCTGCATTACATCATGAGAACCTTGAACAACCAGCATTACATTCTTATAGAGATCAGCTTCAACAGCTCGATTTTTACAGTAAACATTAGTACCATCGCTTATATGATCTTCAAGACGACTTTTGAATAGCCATTGATTGCATGCAGAACAATAGTGAAATGGTTCGGGTTCTGTACGTCCATTTGGATCATATCGGATATGTCCCTTGTTAATATGATAAATTAGCGCATCATGTTCAAACTTTATCTCACCATATTTCTCTTGATTTTCCCCAATGATCTCTAATTGCCATTGTCGTGTCTTATTTTCCTTATAATTTGGTAAAATCTCATAATATTTGATCTCTCTTTTCTCTTCGTCACAACCAATATTCTCACCTGAGGAAGCTTTCATATTTGGGAAAGGAATACAATCACAGATCTCTTCGACTGGTGAAATTACCTTTTCGCAGGATGGACAGTTCTGTAGACTTTCGACACGTGAACCGAACTCAAGATAGAAACAATCTGAGCATAGATAGAGTTTATTGATGTCAATTTCTTCCCCAGAACGTTTTGCTTGTGCACGGCGAACGTTATATTTTGAACCCATAAAGTACAGGGTATTAAAGGGCGCGAACTCTCGAATAGCAACGACAGAATCTCTGTGAACAATTTTTTCCCCTTGATTAGGTGGTCTACTCTTATACATTTGAATATGGCTACTTGCAGAAGAAAACCCATAATTAGGAAGAAACCCATGATTAGAAAGGTAATTGAAGATATAAAATTCGTCGTTTCCGTGCCACATTTTGGCGATCTGTCTTCTAACAGTTGAGATACGCCTATCTAGACTACTGTCCAATTTTCCCAACGAAAGTGTGTGTAAGGTTTCTCTTTCTCGTGCATATTCGACCAATAAATCTTTGAAATAGTTAAAAGTTGAATCGAACTGATGTTTAAAATTAGTAACAATATCCTTAATAAAATCTCCAGAAAACCAAGGGAAAATGGATATTTCTTGTGAGAATGCTTCCTCAACAGCTTTAAGAATATCATCTTTGTGGAGATCCAACGCGTTCTCGAGTTCTCGGGAAAACTCATCATCCATAAGGCATTCATAATCAGGTTCTTTAACCTCTTCAACCTTGTATATATCCTTTGGTTGCTTGTCAATACGATAGTAATCAGAAATTATTTGAATCACAATAGAATTGATATGCTTAGTGATAAGCTTTTTATTGTCTAATTCAAATTGAGGGGGTGTGATTCGACCTGAAATAATTTTTTCAGGATGCAGGTAGAAATACCGATCATGGGGTCCTTGAAAGTTACTAGCAGATGATGAAGAAAATACTAGAATGAAAGATGGTCTTTCAGATCGACCTGCACGACCAGCCCGCTGAGCATATCTGCTGGGATCAGGAGGCATGTTTCTAAGTAGAACCGAGGATAAATCGCCGATATCTATTCCTAATTCCATAGTAGGGGAACACACAAGGACATTTAATTTGCCTTCGTTGAAAGCTCCTTCAATCTCTGTTCGATCATCTAAATCCAATTGAGCACTGTGCTCACTAGGGATAATTGAAGATTCAAGGGAAAGTAGTGAGTTATACAATCGATAATAATAGTTATTTGACCAATCTACCTTATCTAATTGGCCACATCGCTTTTTTATACAAGAATCAACGACTTTGTAACTATATACTCTCTGACATCTCAGGCAATAGTTGACTTCGGAGTCAGTACGATATTTCAAAATAATCTTATCAGAGTTAATCTGGTAGATGTTTTTGTACTTGAAATTCGTCGTATGACTTTTTAGGTATCCCTTTTGAATTAAAACATCTCGTACTAGGTGTAATAAGTTTGTTGCTTCATCTGCGGTACAATTAAACATTGATCTCGTCCATGTGTTCAATAGACTCCGCGGTGTGCTATACTTTCGTGATTTAACACGCGCTCCTCTGAAATACGGCGGAATATTGAATTCTTCATCAGAGAATCCGTACTGACGGCCCACGTAATCTCCTGGATCAAACAAGTAATCTAATTCTAAATAATCACACCAAGTACTCCACTTCCGAGAGGTTTCATTCAGATTATCGTGATAAATGCCACCAAACCAACGAATTTCATCTAGAATACCCCTTAGATAATCATGGCGTAATTCACTTGTAATATTTCTCAATAGTGGGATTTCAGTCCAGAAGGGTTCATTATTTATAAATTGGTCAAAGTCTTGATACTCAACCTCCAAAATTCCGAATCTTTCAATGCCAGTGTGGAGAATATATGTTGATCCCTTCAGTTCAGATAATGCTAAAAATGTTAAATACTGTTTCAGACTGCGTTCCTGTTCGAATTCATCTCTTCCTTCAATCCATAACACAGGAAAATCATATTTCTGGATTGTTTGATAAATTTCTGATCCAATTGTTGAAATCCTCAGGCTCCGATGATGCAAATGTGCATCTTTCAATGTTTGAGTCAATAAATGTTGGAAATTGGTCCGACGTTGAAAGTCTCGAAGATGCCCTGCTTGAAAAGCTGTTTCTTGCCGATTATCAGAAAAGACTAACATCCGTTTTTCTTCTTCGCTAAGGACTTTAAGCGTATTAGAAACTAGAATGTCAGTAGCAGTACTTCTACCAACAATATCAAAATAATAGAATTTCCTGAAACGAGCAGTATTAGCTGCATGGAGTGCTCCACAAATAGGACAAAGGCGAAAACTATCAGAAACTACCCAAACGGGAAATTTAATAGAATGATCACAGGAAGAATCTAAACGATTACAGATGTAACAATATGTGGAACGATATGGAACTGCATCACGGTAATTTTTTGCAATTTTCCTAGTTTTTGTAAACCATTCGTCAGGAATGGGTAAATCTTGCCAAGCTTCAGGTAATTGACTTCCTTTGCATAGGAGGATATTGGTGCCTGTAACATATTCATTATAATATTCGAGAGATAAGGCTCCATCATCAAGGATTTTAACACCAAAAAATTCTCCTCCACATTGTTTACAGAAAAGTAAAGGAAACATTCGTGGAAGATCCTGCATGTTGTCGTGATTTGAACAGAAAAGGTCTCCCGTTAATTGAAGATGAATGGATTCACGATCATTGGAACTTAAACAGCCAAAGATAAGCATTCCTTGAGTAAAGAAAAGATGGATTTTGGGTACCAAAAGGGCACGTTCTTTGCCTTCATACGTACCTCTGGCTACAGTACCAACCAGTAAAGCTGCTTGTATTTCTTTACTACAATCATCAATGGACCAACCCAAACGGATTTTGTTTGAATAGCATTCAGAAATTTCTTCAATGGTTAAAGGACCTTTTGTTAAAATCAACTCTCGAATGAAAACAATTGTTGGATGGTTTTGAAACAAGTCACCAAGTGTTTTTTCATCAATACTAATACTTATTTTAGATGGATCTTTTAATAAGGCTTTAGTAAGAGGGAGAGTATTTCCTAATGTCCCATTAAAATTGTCTAAATCAGATTGATTAACTAATAATTGATCAGGTAATTCAAGCAACTCATCATATGGTTCTTCTACATAATCGGCTTGAATAAGAAATTTCTCTTGGTTAAAGGGTTTACCAAACATATTTTCAGCAAAATGACGAATATTATCTGATTGTGAACCAGATTCACTTTCAATTGTTGCACTAGTGCCAATGCAAATTACATTCGTTGCTCCTACTCTTTGCTTTAATCTGCGTAATAAACAACCTACATCTGCTCCACTATTTCCAGCATAAGTATGAATTTCATCTAAGATTATGAATTTTAATGTATCAGGATTATTCTTTCGAAAGATTTTTTGGTCATGCAATCTGGTCAGAATTAACTCAAGCATTTTATAATTTGTTATTAAAATGTCAGGGGGAGGTTTGTTATGAATTTCTTCACGAGAGATTATTTCACAATCGTAAATTTGTTCACGTTTGAGTATATTTTTATAATAACTTCTTGCTGTATCTTGATCTCGCTTTAATTCTCCCGTGTACTTTACAATTTTAAGTCCAGTTCCATGAAGACGTTGAATGATATCATTATATTGAGAATTGGCTAAAGCATTCATGGGGTAAATGATGATTGCTTTAATACCCTTTTCTCCCTTATCTCTTGCTTTTAAACATTCAGATATTATCGGAATCCAAAAGGTCATAGATTTACCTGAACCAGTACCAGTACTAACAATGAAATTCTTTTTCGAGTCTGCAAGATGAATAGCACTTTCTTGATGTTTATATGGATGTATTGGTCCTGTTTTTGATTTATTGTGAAAAAGATCAATTATCTCTTTGTGGATTATACCTGAATTAATTAACTCCTCTAAGGTTTCTCCTAGTTTATATTGGGGTATTAAATCAATAACTGGTTTTTGATAAATGAAAATACCGCTATTAATTTGATTATTGACCCAGTCCTTAATAATTTCATTATCAAAATTCTGATAAGATTTAATAAACGACTTGTAACGTTCCTGCAATTCAGCAATTTGTAAAAATATATTTTTCAAGAATTCTATCTCCTCAATTACCCCTCATTTGATTTTTCTAATTTAGTTATAACTAAATTTTGTAAACTATAATTAAAAGATTTAATTGCTATCTTTTTATGAAAAATAACATTATAGTCACTTAAATTTCGTGCTCTTACCAGATCCTTAAAGATATTTGAACCGGTACATATAATTAAGGGCGAATTTTTCCTAAGATTTGTCATATTTTTTTTCATATTATTATTAAATGCTTCATCATTAATCCATTTAGACGTTGTTTTTCTTGTAAAAGAGATTACAACCCCTTTGATATCATTTTGAATTTGTATAGGAATTTCTTTTACAACCCCGTCATTTAAGAATTCAGTATCAACTTTGATCCCAAAGAAATTCTTATGATGAATCCCTATCAGATAAATCTTAGATTGTTTCGCTAAGGATTTACAAAACCTTGTTAATTCGCTTAAAAAACTTCCTTTTGGATTTTTCATTAAAGTATCAAAAATAATTACCCACAAATATAGACCTCTAGAAGATATATTTAGTTTCAAAGAATTTCATTTTTTAAACTATTGAAAGCTTCAAGAACTAACCTTTTTGTTCTGAATTCGCCATATTCTTTATACTCATTATCTCTAATAACATAAAATGTGTCTAGTATATACTTTAATTCATCTTTCGAAATATTATAAAGTATAGCAAAGATGGCATCAAGTTCAGCGATTAATTTCGCTCTCCTGTTGTTGTCCCATTTATATGGATGTTGATCAGAGGGAATACCAAAATCTGTAACAAATTGTTGAATATCCCAAGAAGTATAAACCAATTCAATAACTCTGTTCTTTATTTGATCAAACATGTCCTTAGAATAAAAATCAGGAGGTATTATAGGAAGTTGTTCCACGTTATAATGCGCAAAATTGATACCTGTTATCTTCGATTTGGCTAAATAATCAAATATCAAAGAAGATAAGTTTGCTAAAAAACATATTATTTCATCCCTGAATTCATTGAATATGATTGCAGTTAAGCTGTCAATAAATGGATAATTTGGAATTGTGGAAATTACAAATGTACGTTGATTGTTTGGTAATGTAATTTTTCTGAAACAAAGGAACCACTTGTTTTTCCAATTATCAGGGTATTTCGCCATGGATTTATTACTTTCAGCCCAATATAAAGGAATATGTCGATAATTAGGATCTTGGTGTTGCTCTTCCGTTAATCGTAGATAGTCTGCTTTACGTTTCTTGGTCTGATCTTTTTTAAGGTGAACGTCGTTAAATCTATGATCGTATAACCAAATTGCAGAACCAGTATAAATCGGTAAATATATTTCTTTCTTGTCATTACCCTCAACAATCCATATTCCCCCTTCATATCCCGACACGAATGGTCTCGCTCCTTTATCCAACACATTTTTCTTTGGTGTAAAGAGATTTGCATCCCCTTGGTTGTGGAATATCTCTTTGAAATTTACTCGCCATGGATTATCAATAATCTTTCCATCTTGATCTCTCTTAATCAATACTGGAAATTTTCGGTAAATTCGTGTCGTTATTTCAAAATCTTTTCTTCTACGAAACATAGGACAATTTTTTGTATTTGGATTCAATAATATTAATTCGTCTTTAGTAATAGGGAATAAGGAGCCTCCCTCATCAATTCTTCTTAAAAATTCATCCTCAATTTGATCATTTTCATAAAGCTGAAGTGATGTTTTTAATTTAGAAAAATCCCATGCAGAAAAACAAGATAAAATTGGTTTTTCCTTCTTCTTTCCTTTAGTCATGGTAATTAATGTAAAATGATGACGATGCCCTATTGGAAAAATCATATAATGATTATGAAAATCAAATATCGATTCAATAGCGTTATTTTTTATTAGGTTCTGAAATAATGGACTTAAATTTTTTCCCGTCAGAAGAGTAGATTGCACAATTGCTCCTATCATACCATTATCATTTATTAAATGTCTTGATCTTTCAACAAATAAACCAAAAAGATTAAAAGAACCTTTAGTTGATAGAGGATACAATTTACTGTTTCTAAAGAAATGCACTTGCTTCTTAATTGAATAATAATAATCACAATACATCTTAAAAAGAGTAGGATCCTCATTTCTTATTATCTTGATTTTTTTTACTCTATCCGCTTTGTTTGAAGCGGATATTACATCATTATTTTTTCCACTAAAGAATTCAACTTCTCTTACTGTTAATACTTCCCAAGGCGGATTCATCAAAATACAGTCAAATCCAGAATCTTTTCTAAGAAAAACCTCAGGAAATTCTAAATACCAATTGAAAAAATTATATTTATTTTTTAATCTTTCAACTTCTTTTATAGTCTTTGAATTTCGATCAATCAGGTTTCTCCATGTTCTAATTAATATTGTATTATTGACTGCTTCAATATCAGATTCATTACTTAATGGCCAGAAAAATGCAGATTGCCAAATGCTGTTAATTAGATTGGATCTCGTCATTTCATCTGATACAAGGAGTGATTCATATGCTTTTGATTTTCTTTTATAATCAATAATATTTTTTTCTGGCATTTTAAATATTTGTTCTGCGTCCAATTCTCCCTTTGTTTTCTCAATAAACATATCTAAGAACATTTTCTCTTTGTCAAACTTCCCAATGCCTTTTTTTGCTATTTCAGCTTTTTTTGCTATTTCATCATGTACCCCTGTTCTTTTATCTCCCTTTATTGGAGAAAAAGCATTTTTCGGAATTTCTTTTAGATTTTCTTGTTTTATAAAACCAATTAAGGAATTTCCAACTTTTAAATGACTGTCAAGAAATGTTAATGGAGTATCTTTGACTAATGCTTTTAACCATAGTGATACTTTTGCTAGTTCGATCGCTAAAGGATTTAAGTCAACTCCATAGATACAATTCTGAAGAATTTTTCTTCTCGCTAGATTCAATTGAGATAGATCTGGGAATTCTTGGTTAGTATCTATCTGGGCATATTTTTTTCCTAAATAATCCAAAGCAGCTAATAAGAATGATCCTCCTCCACATGCAGTATCACAAATTTTTAGATCTAATAAAGCGTGAAGCTTCTCTCTTTTAGTTTCAGCTTTAGAAAGTTTTCTTTCAACAACAGGTTCTAAAGAAGTCTTAAGTAATATATCAATGGCCCCAGCTGGAGTATAATATGATCCAGTTCCTTTTCGCTCTGCAAGAGTAGGATCCAGTATAAATCGGAAATTTGAGGTTTTTTCTTGCATATATCTTGGTTGATAATCTAATAATGATTCATAAATTCCTCCTATCATTTCTTCATTTACTTCTTGATAATTGATTCGTTGGAGTCCATCCTCTGTCTCAAGAATTGTCATAGATTGAATCAATCGTAGCACTAAACTATTGGAAATTCGAAGATTATATTCCATTATATAAGGTATGAAATCAGATGAGAAAAATGACCCATTAAATGCATTAACTCCCATTTGTGGCTGGCCACTATCTAATAATGAAAATAATAATAATAATCTCTCCCATAGATTAGTATTTGGATCGTCTCGAATGGGTTTTTCCGCTAATTCTCTCAATGAAGAAATACTGAACTCATTAAAGTATACACTTGTTACGTCAGGTAAAAAATCCCGATTTTCTGCATATAATACAAAAATAATTCGATAGGCAATTCGTAATAACTCCTGATAATAATTATAAATGTCTAAGTCTCCTTTAGCTATTTTATGAGCAAAATCTCGATTAGAATCAAGAAATCCTTGACCCATCAATTCTAAAGATTTCTGAACATTGTATCTCAGTCCTTTTCCAACTTCTACCCCATAAACTTGACTTTTCTTCAGTAGACGCGAAATAACTGATTTATTTTCATTAATTTCATTTACAATTTTCTCTAATTCTTTTAGCAATACTGAACGAAGTTTTGGATCAATAAAAATGTTATTTTCTTTCAAATTCTCTAAAAATAATTCTATATTATTCACTGAGATTGAAAAAACACCCTTTTCATCCGCGTTTACTAGTAAATCATTTAAGAATTGACTAAATTCTGTGCCAATTTCATCATTGATTATTATTTTTTCTTTCTTACATTTTTTTATAAGATTTTCAATCCATATAAGTTCATCTAACCCAAATATTTGACTAAACCTTGTAGCTTCAAAAAAATTGTAAAATAAACGAAATTCTTTTTCATCACGATTTATGATAATATTTTCCAAATCAAATTCAATGTAACCTTTCGAATAAACGTTGGAGTACTCTCCAAGTAAGCGAAAATGCTTTCCATTTGTTAGAATTCCCCATTGACGTTGAGAATTCAGTAAAATATGACTTTGAACGTGATCGTGATGTGATTTCTCTAGATAAGTAAAACTCGCTCGTTCATCAAAATCCTCATCTCGTGTTATTTGCAGAATTGGATCAAGCACATTTTTCATTCTGAAATTAATATGTATCTTAGAAAGTAAATCAACCTCCTCATCAAAATAGTCATCTAACTCCAATCCTCCTCCTGGTCCTTCTATAGGTCGTGAAGGCGTTTTCTCTGGATGATGATTAATATTCTGTAAAAGAGGCTCAATCCATTTTGAAAACCGTTCATCAATTGACCAGTTGTCTATTTCCTTGGATATCTCGTCATAAGTAAGTTTCGCCCATTCCCAAAAAGAGTTATAATCAACATTGAACTCTTGCCTGTCTTTTCCAAAGCTTGTCCAACGTGTTTCTTCTAATGATTCGGGTTTGTCTCGAATTTTCAGGATGAAACTTTCTGAAAAAAAGCCTCCATCAATCTTTACATGTCTTAAAGGTGTACTGGATGCCAATTAATTCCCTCCTGGTGGATAAAATATCGTTACACTGATGGGATCTTGTGAAATAATCACTATTTCATCCATTCCCTCCAATTCTTCAGCTGTTGAAAGATTTTTAACTTTTAAATTTTCCATTACACTTTTTACATGCTGCTTAACATTATATAATCTCTTTTCCAAAGCACTATGAACCAATTTCTCATAATCTTCTCGCGAATATAGCTCCCTCATAACATCCTCAACCATACTGGTTGTACCTGGATAATTTGATGTTTTACCATTAATAAATTCATTCCATATCTTTTCTACTTCTCTGTTTTCTACTAATGGTTTTCCTCCACGGTCTATTGGTTCATCAAAAATTTTTATCCCGATTGGAACAATTTCTTCCATAACAGTCGTTGTTTTCGTTTTAACAAGATATCTTATTCGATAATATAAAATTGCTATATCCTCTTCAGTGCTATCACTTGTAACAGCAGAAGTTCGGCCATAAAAAGTATCTTGGGCAATAAAACCTCGTTCACTTACAAGATTTACAACTGCATTCAAGACAGGCGATTTTAGACTTAAGGTTTCAACATTGGCATTTTTTGATCCATAAACTGGATCAGTCGTAACAAAAAATTCTTTTCCTCCTCCAACAATTAGTCTTTCTAATTCCTCGCTTACATTAATTTTAAATACTTTGTTTGTTGGCATTCCTAGTTTATTTACTGTCTCTATTTTGGAACCGAAAAATGGTAAGGCTTTTTGCATAAATGTTAAAAGATTTTCCATTTTTCCTATTGATTCTTCAACTTCTTTCATTCGTTGTTCGATATCTGTTAAATCGACAACCGTTTGTCCATAAAAAGAGTCAGCAGCAACTATATCTATGGCTTCAGGATTATAAAATTTCTTCAACATCTCTTGCATTACATCAGAATTATCACCGAAGAGAAATGGTAACAATGTTCCCTTTAATGACCGCTTTGATTGATAATATTCCCCAATCATATCACCTACCAGATCTAAGTTACCAAAATAATGTGGTAAATGACCAAAATCAGTAGCGATTGTTTTTACTTTTTTATACAGTAAATCAAGAATTGCAATTTCTAATGAATTTCGCATGATGAGTGTTCTAAGGAATACTTCTTCTTCAGGTTGGCCAAACCGACTGACTCGTCCGTTACGTTGTTCTAATCTGTTCGGATTCCAGGTTAATTCATAATTGATTACTACATTAGACGAATAATGTAAGTCTATCCCCTCACTCATACAATCTGTAGAGATCAAAATCCCTTTAGATAACTTCAAAAATCCTTGATATTTCTCCATCCGCGCTTGAATGGGATCTGTTCCGATGATTGTAATAATTTCAAACCCTTGTAAAGTCCGTTTTCGATTTGCTTCTTTTTTCAATTCATCCGCTAAATATTGCACCGTATCAATGTATCTGGAAAAAATTATAATTTTAGAACTTTTCCTCACCAATTCAGGCAAAACACGAACAGCTAAATGATCCAAACGGACATCATGAGGAGTTCCTTTTAGATTAACACATAAATCACGGATTTTTAGCAGAAGTTCCTTAATTTCGGGTTCAATCTGCTTTTTTCCTAATTCTGAATCATTTTTACGATCCATTTCATGTTCTTCATATTCTTCTCCTTGGTTTGTATCTGTAATATTGCGTCGAGTTTTTTCGAGCAGTTGTTCCTGCTCATCAGTATTTATCTGGTTAGGGTCTCTTAACCCTGTATCTGATTGGACATCACTTAATTTATTGTCTATTGTTCTGATCAACGCATGAGGACTACTAATAAAACGTTTATACATATGAAGTAATCCCCAAAAACGAATGAATCTCACTCCCTCTGTATCCTCTTTTGCGCGTCCAAGTACCGCTTCAGCATATTTATCGATTAACGTGAAAATTTTCTTGTATTCACCTGAAGGAGTGAAAAACTCTTCCTTTCTATCATCTTCAGGAAAGAGTCTCCGGTCTTCTGACTCTTCCATCCATTCAATTACGTCTGCTTTTCTTCTCTGACAGATATGGCGTTTTCCTTTTTCTTTATGAATTTCAAGGGTAGAAGCATCAACAATATCTGTTTTAAGTAGATTTAGTAGGCTAACAAAACTTTCATGATAACCATTATGGGGTGTTGCTGTTAACATAATCAAATGGGAGTAGTTGGCCAATTTTTCAGACATTACATATGAGCGTTTCATTTTTCGGGTATTTTTCGACCTCTCTAAATACCGTGGTTTTGCTACATTGTGTGCCTCATCAATGACAATTAAATCAAAATCAAATTGAATTACCCGTTCTAATATCTCTGGTCTGGCGAGATAATCTTGTGACGTGATTATATAATTGAAATATCCCCAAGGATCACCACCAACTAGGAGCTCTTTTTCCAATTTTCGTCGGGTTTGACGTGACAATATTTTTGTATCTAAGCCAAAAAATTGTTGCATGCTTTCATTCCATTGGTCTTGTAAGCTAGCAGGTACAACAAATAATATTCGTGAGATTTTTTTTCGTCCTAGAAGTTCTTGAATGATTAATCCCGCTTCAATCGTTTTCCCAAGACCAACATCATCTGCAATTAGCAACCTCACATTTTCTTGAGCTAACGCCATGAAGACTGGTACCATTTGATAGGATACAGGGATAACCCGACTATTAGCTAAACTAATAAAACTCGAGGTACCAAAGATAAGGTTGAATCTCAGCGCTTGTATCAAAACTTTCTGAAATTCAGGATTCCCAAGTCGTGTTATATCAGGTTTGGGAATTTCAGCAGGTATTATTTCTTCTAAAGTTGGAAATAGACAACATTGGCTTGGAACTCCATCTATAGAATGAACTTGAAGGAGAGGAATTTTAGTATTCTCAACGTACTCAGATTTATGTGACAAAGTGCGTTCTACTCGCCATAATCTATTTCGTGCTTTGACAACATTCCCTACATCAAAATCAGATTGACTTAAAACCATAAAATATATCTCCAATTAATGTTAAGTCTTCAATAAACACACTAATGATAGTGTTTATTCCCCATAACATCTGAAACTACCTCATCCTCATCTTCTTTCAATTTCAAAAAGATGGTTTTATACTGAAGTTTATAATAATTTCTAGCATATAAATTATTTCTAGGGTATTGCAAAAAGCTTTTGGATGACCAAAGTCAAGCTCAAAATGTCACAGAAAGGGAGGAGAGAGAATAAAAATAGAAATTACAACATAAAAGCATGGCAAAAGGAACATCAATTAGGATTGA
>JAEOTI010000402.1 GCA_016839955.1 Candidatus Hodarchaeota archaeon
ACTTTAATTCCAAGAGGAGCTTGATCATCTGGACCTATAAGAAGATATACACCAGCTTTTATAAGCTCTTTTTTGTTATTCAATTGATCCATTTTATTACGAGAAGAAGCATAAGACACGCCACTCCAGTTTGATATCTCAACTTTACGTAATCCTGTAGATGTTCCTTCTGGCAAGTAGATTCTTAATGTTTTTCCATATAACGGGGAGCTACGCATTAACGGGCCATCCTAAGCTTTAGTCAAGTTTGTTTCATCCAAGTATCAAATTAATGAAATGAGTTCTTTTTGGGGAATGTTACATTCAAATTTCTGTTATTTAATTATTGATTTGAGAATATGAATATAACCAGTCCTTTATTCTCAAAGTAGCTTTTAAGTCATCATAGTTGTATTGAATTAAAGAATCGATGATAGATTGATTATTCTGATTATTATAATATTTAAGGTATTGAACTGTTGCATTCACCCCATCCATTCCTTCTTCGGTCCAATGAAATCCTAAGTATTTAGCTATAGATTTTAACGAATATGAAAAAGTAGGGAATGCAAAAGTTTTTTCAATTATTATCCGTAGATCATAAAATCTTTTAGAAATTTCTAGAAAATCTGTAGATAGGTTAAATTTTTCACATTCTTTTTTTAAATGAGTCTTTTCATAATGATCCCAATGAAAAATCGGAGCCCGAGGATGTTCCTTTATTCTATTTAAAAAATTAATTAGAATATTTTTTTGGTCATTCAGGTCTTTTGGATTCTTTACATGGTGAGGAAAAAATAATTCGGTTCCTTTCGAAATGATTAGTGTTCCGAATAGATAGATAAAACTATTTAATTCATCAGGAATGAAAAACTCGTCAATACCTTCAAAATCAATGAAAATTGCAGTGTTTGATATTTTGGGCAATTTAATGGATTTATTTATTGTTAAAATTGTTTGGGCTGTTATTGCTTGTGCTCTTGCAATAAAAACTGCAGCTTTACTTTTAATGCCCTTTATTTCTTGTAATTTTTCACAGCTTAAACTTTTCAATTGATCAACAGTTTTTACTCCTGTTTGAAGTAATTTCTCACGTAATGATTTTCCTATTCCTGGAATTAAAGAGACATCAATACTATCAATTGCTATTTGATTTCGATAATTATCCCAAGGATATGAGACTGATGAGTCACTGTAATATGTTTGAGGTGTAATTTGGTTATTCCAAATTTGCTGTATTTCAGCTATTGCTTTTTTTAACATATCTTCATACTCAGAATAGAGAAATTCTTTTTCTACGCCTTCATTATTGATTAGATAGAATTTAGAGGGAGTAAAGTCTTGAATTTTTCCAATAAGATGAGTGTAATAAGCAGCTTGGATAATATGTTCCAATTTGATTTTTTTTGATAGTTTTATTTCTATTACTTCATAAAAGTAGTTACCAAAAACTGAGTGTTCCGTCGAATTTAATCTTATTACATCTAAATACCCCATATATTGACTAGGTACATAATATAGAGGTACTTGAGCTATTATTGGATTTTTCTGTGCCATATATTTCAATGCAACAAGAAAAGCTTCTTTTCCTTCAATGTATGGACATCTAATCCAATCAGGGAAATTGGTTTCAATTACAGTTTTTTCATGAGTCTGCCCTTTCGATGCTAGCATTCGCATTAACGGTGTTTCAAGATCTTTCAATTCTTTTGAAACGTAAGTGTCACAATAAGTAATGAAAGGAGAGGTAACATGGTTTTTTATTTTAGATCCTGTGAATTTATTTGAACTCAATCTACCCCTTAAGCAGTTAAAATACAGATTCATAATGTTTAACAAATTGAACCCCTTGCATTACTAAGTGAAAAACTCCCTTTCTGATTCAATTACAATTCCATTTTGCATTTCTTGACTCACAAAAAATTCTTGGGCTTTTTTAGTTGAGTGTAAAGGTAAAGGAACTTTAGTTCGTGCATTTAAAAAACCATGATTACAGTATGTGAGATGAAATATAAGTTCTAGTAGAGATTCTTTAATATCATTTGGATAATTTTCATAGAAAACACAAGATATAGGTTGTTGTGTTCTTAAGTTATATATATCGCGAATATGTGAATCTTTAATACTTGTAGTAATCATGATATAATGCCGATCAGTAATTTTAACAGTGACACCAGGATTTACACGCTTATGATCCGTACCTAATCGTGATTCAGATTCTTTAAAAATCCTAAAGATTCCTTCAACAATTGAACAAAAATACATATTAAGATTAGGAAACTCTTTGACTAATTTTAGAATGATATTAACATCTGATTCTAAAGAGATTGTACCCTCCTTTAAGATAAAAAAATCAGAATTTTTCTTTTTTCCCGTTTTTCCAATTAATTCTTGAATTACCTGAGAAAACTTTTTACTTAATACAGGAATATAATCATCTTTTGTCATTATAGAATAAATCGTACTTTGATGGATTCCACTTGACGAATATATCGATAAGACAACGTTATATTGAGTTACTTGGCCTTTTTTGGGTTTTTTGTAATGTATAGACCAGCCAATAATGAATATATTGTTATCAGTGACGGAAGATAGGATAAAAGGGATACCATTCGATTTTGCTAACCATCCTAAAGCAACATTCCTAAGATGGTTTTGCGCAATAGTTGGTTTATTATCTTGATTGAAATCCGTTTTAAAAGACTCTAATGTGATCTTTTGGATAGTATTACCAATCTGGATTCCTTGTACTCGGATTTTGAAGAAATCATCATTCTGAGTTTCATCTTCTAATAGTAGGAAACAAGATTCACTGAAATTCGTTGTCAAGAATTTATCATGATCAATTTTTACTAATTCAACTTTATTAATTCCTAAAAACGAAAAAAACCCTTCAAAAATACCCTTTTCGAATAAAGATGAAAGTAACCACTTCTCATCTTCTTCTTCCGAAACATATGAGATATAATTCAATTTTTCGGGTTTCAATGTCTGATATGGATCTTTGGAATTGATAGAATTCGAAGATAAACCAGTTTCGCCATTCCCAAATAAAAAAAATTTGGGATCAAACATAAACAGTTTTTCAGTATTATTATCATCAAATCTAGAAAATTCATTCAAGCTTATTATTGGTAGAGAATCAATAATTAATTTTCTTATTAGATCAAGGTATGATTTCGTTTTTTCATATCGTTGACGAGGATGTGGTTGAATTTTCTTCATTAAATTTTTAGTAACCTGACTTTTTCTAATTAAATCTAGTGTTGGGATTTGTGAAAGTCTTTCTAGGGGATATTTAACTCCTTCTGTAAATGGTTTGTTTGAAGCAATGACTGTAGGTCCTTCTTTCCCAACTTCTAGAATATGAGCTTTAAGTTCCTGAGATGGACAATGAATTTCTGAAAGATAATCAATAACATCGAATTTTTCTTGAGGAAGTTCAGGGTCTAGATTTTGAAAATAAATAATGTTTCCAGTTCCTCCAAGTCTACATCGATAATAGGACGTTGCTCTTTCATCGCAGGTTAGAATTTGACAGATATCTTTGATAGGTTGGTATTTTAGTTTCACTTCGTTAATTCTATTATTTTTCAAGTCCTCACGTAAATTAAATGTCCAATTTAATCTGTATTTCGGATCTATTACTACAAAAATTTCATTTTCTTCTATTAAAAACTGATATTCAAATCCAGGCCAAGCTTCCAATCCACCATAATGTTCGATTTCACGCGTAAAAGTCGCACGAAAAGCGTAATTGGCTTTTTGTTCAATTAAATAATTATTTAAACGAAGTTGAATGGCAATACATTCTCCCAAGAAACATTTTACGAGGTTTTTTTGTTGTTTATCATGGACAGCAATTATTAGTTCCGATCCTTTTTCAATTGTCTCGATACCAAGAATTTTCATATCTAGTTGTGTTATATCAGATAAGATTTCATCTACAGCATCATTTAGAACATATATTGTATCTTGCCACTTGAAAAAAAGATCATTGGGTCTAGATTTCCTAAAAGATTGTACAAGATAATTAATAGCCTGTCTTGGTAATTCTAAATCTGGATAGATTTCAATGAGTTTGATTTGTTTTATTTTTAATTGCACTTCAGAACAATTTGTAGAATAAAATTCAATCATGCCCTATATCCACCCCTCTAGTTTTTGATAACTCTGATATGTCTAAATGAAGTTTAAAGTTATCGCAAGTATTCTTAAGTATGGTTTTTATCATATTAAGCAAATAGAAATTTACTGCGGTATTAGGTGCAATTTGTAACGCGACTTCATCTGGATCTTTGGAAAGATTATTTATTGGATGCTCCACTGGTTCATTTACCAAATTGGGAATATCTCCTATTGTGGATTTACTCTTTATTATGAAAGAATTACGATCATA
>JAEOTI010000403.1 GCA_016839955.1 Candidatus Hodarchaeota archaeon
CAACATTATGAGAAAAGTAGTTCCCAATGCTTTTGCGGAGGGAATAGCGGGTGTTGGGTTACACCCTGAACGAATTGAATTATTCATTTGAAAGTAAATGAATCATTTGACTCATTTACTGAAACCTAGTACAAGTGCACATCCAAAAAAGAATGATAAGGAAGTAAGATTCCTAAAAACTATAGAAGATGGATTTTTAGTTGTTGTTTCAAAAACAATTCAGGATTCTTCAATTTTACGATAAATTACATGGTAAGTTTCTTTTCCTTCAGCAATAAGCCTCCAGAAGCCTTCAATCCCACTTCGGCCAAGATATTTTCGAACTAAAAACCTCACTCTCCGTTTTGGTAAGTCGTCAGAGCGTATATTAATTGTATTACCATCTCGAGAGATTTCGCTATTAGAAGAAAGGTTATCACGGAGATATTCTTCAAGTTCAGTAATTATTTCCGGAAAACTCGATATTTCCCCCAGTTCAACTTTCGTAACCATCAATATTCCTCAAACCAGCCTTTGCAACATTCATTTCAAAAAAATATTTATTTAATCAGAAAAAAAGAATCTGTTTTTCTAAGATTCAAAAAGTTCAATAATTGAAATTGTACCATCAATCCACCTTAAAAATGAGTTCATTGTAGCTCGAAATGAATTTTTATCCTTAGCAAATATCTTAAGTAAAATTTGACTATCCTCTTGTTCAATGTTTGCAAGAGCACGACGTCCTAACTGTGATTTAACTTCCGGGGTTAAAACTTTGAAAACAATCTTAGCATTCTTCTCAGAATTTAAATTGATCTGAATTATGGAACTGATTGAAAAATTCTTATTGCCCTTGATTTGATTCAAAGATTTATCAACCTTACACGAGATTAAAATGGATCATGGGAGAGATTGATTGATTTTCAGCATTAAGTATTGAAAAATAGTAGCTGTGGAAATCTTGAGAATATTTTACAAAACAGGTATGTAGTCCCTTTGGAAAGTCTTCGTTAAGCCCTAAAACAGGGTTAAAGGATTCTAAAAGGAGTTTTTGGACTGATTTATTTACATCACGGAATTGAAATTTGATGGCTTTAGGTTTTGTAATTCTACTCATTTTACCTCTTTCTCTTCTTAATTGATTTTGAATAATTCGTATTCTCATTATTTCCTCTAAGTTTTTCGGTTCTAACCTAATTATTCTGATTATGCCTGGATTAGTATTTTTAGAATCGACAAGGATTAAACGAGTAGCCCCGTTGTCAAATGAGTCATGAGCTAATTGTCGAAATGACGCACTACCACGTGTTTGATAAATAGTATGTGGTAATGCTCCAGCTAACTCCCTACAAAAAGCTCGTACCTTTTGAACTGGTCTTCTTGAAGTTGAAATTACAATAGCTACTTTATTTTGAGTAATCATTGGTCTTTTACTCTTAGCTTTCGTCTCCTCGTAGTCTTTTAGCTGTACGAATTGATGTTTTGCCTGGGGCTGTCTCTGGAGCGTAAGCACCTCCAGAGAATTTGTGACCACAAAAACCACAGATCCAAATACCAATAGATTCGCGTTTTACTCTTCGATGGGAGCATGCAGGACACTTATGTTTAATCTTCATTTCTTTTTCAAGTCGCAGGGTTCTTTTTCTAAGTGTTGAACCATATCTTGTCCCAAATCGTCCTGTGCTTCCTACTTTTTTTGTTTTCAATTGTTCTCTCTCCTTGTAATTCACTTATTTCTAATATCGACTGTCTTCCCATCGAATCCAATTTCGACTTCGATTAGATCCACTTCTAAAGGTTTTCACCTAGTGGCTTTTCACCTTAGAAATTAGTTCTGGTATTTTCTCTTGAGCTATATCAAGCATCTTATAAATTTCATCTTGACTGAAGGTTCCAGCCATCCCTTTTTGTAGCGAGCAAACATTACCATCCTCTGTTAGTGCAACAGTAAATCGGGATGTTAAACATCGTTCTTCTTCTATCGTAGGATCTACAAGTACAGCATCAGTATCCATAACTTTCCCAAAAGTAAGACTAGCTGCAAGTTGGCTTAAGGGGATGTCCACAGTTTCCTCTTCACTCTTTTCTACTTCACCATTATCATTAATAGTTACCTTAGGAAGTTTTGTATGCATGAGAGCTGCCATAGCGGCAATAATTGAAGCATCAAATAGGTTTCCATGGTGATCGATCACATAAATATCAATGAATATTATCCAAACATGTTTACCCGCTTCAACAACTAAATTTGGATCTTTTAACTTCACAGCTTTGCTTTCTCTTAAACCCCGATCTACAACTCTTGCCAATTCGATAGCATCTTTTTGTGGTGGACCAGGTTCAAAGAAAGGCGAAGCGATTGGTGAAAGCTCCATATTTACAATTTGAACTGCTTGGTCAGGTGTATCTGCAAATGGTTCTCCAACTAAACCCTTTATGCCTGCGATTACTCTGGTATCACCAAGTCTGACTTCTGCAGAACCTTCTGCCTTCTCTATGACTCCAGGAATGATTTCAAGAGAGCGAATATCTAATAACCCACGATTGTCAAGACGTTTACCTTCTTTGATCAGCGAAGTAATATGTCTAAGTTCCAAATTGCCTATCAACTGTTCTTTTCCCATTTTTTTCACTCACCTTCTTCATTATCTTCAACTTCAGAATCTGGCATATCCTCGTGTGCTTCGTCAAGACCCAGTTGAGCTTCATCCTGGATTTCTTTATATTTCTGAATTAGCGCGTTTCTTTGGATTTCATGAATTTTTTCACAAGCATTACTAGCTAACTGGATACCTTCTTTGATTTCATCAACAGTAAAGGTTCCATCACATTGTAAGAGAGTAATATCTCCATTATGCATCGAAATAGCAACTGGAAGGTCACCTTCTCCAACTTTATCTTCCACATCTGAGAGGTCTAAAATAACCTTCCCACCAGCTTTACCTGCTGCAACGGAAGCAATAAGCCCTTTCATTGGAATGCCAGCATCAGCTAATGCAACTGCTGCTGCAGTAATGGATGCACATCGTGTCCCCCCATCTGCATTCAACACCTGGACATAAATGTCAATAGTAGTCCTAGGATAACGTTCGAGAAATAGAACTGGTTGTAAGGCTTCCTGTATAATTTTTGAAAGTTCGTGTTCTCTTCTCTTTGGTGCTGGTGATTTACGTTCACCTACAGAAAATGAAGCGAGTCGATATTCACATCGAAGTAAAGCTCTCTCTGGTTGAACTAAATGTTTAGGATGAAGTTCTCTTGGACCAAAAACAGAAGTTACTATTACATTTTTACCATGGCGGATTAACGCTGAACCATCTGCTCTTTTAATTACACCACGTTCTATTTCAAGAGGTCGAAGTTCATCAACGTCTCTACCATCAAGTCTCTTTCCATCTTCACGAAACAACGAATCATGTTCATCAGTCAGTATTTCCACTTTCCTTATTCATTCGACTCTTTTCTTCAATCAAATACTCTTTAATTCGGTCTGTTAATCCCCCAGTATGAGCTTCTCGAACAATCTTATGGAGCGCTCTAACCACCAGGTTTTCCATATCTAAATTTGATGCAGAAATTAGTATACGACCATTTTGTCCAACAAATATTTGAGAATTCGTCTCTCTCTTCATCATACTGATCATAGAACCTTTCTTACCAATAATACGAGGAACTTTGACCGCATTAATTTCTACCAATCGTCCTTTCACCAGTTTCCTTAGATCCCTTCCCATCATTGTCAACATTGGATCTCTACTTCTGTCGAATGCGACAACCCGGGCCATAATAATATCCCCTATCACAAGAAATCTTGATATATCATGTTTTAGGGGATCAAATGGACGATCTGTAACATTATTTACGCTTAAAATCGCTAAGTAAGGCCCTCGTATATCAATTCTCCATGAAGTTACCCCTATGGCAATTATTTTTCCAATAATCACATCTCCTTCCAAGGGGAGATAAGATCCTTTTAAGGGGACAACGCCTATTACATTAGGGCCTCCAATAGAAGCTAATCCAGTAACTGCCGCATAAAAATGTTCGTCTTCTCGATAAACACCAGTTCCTGCCCTATATTGACGTCCTACGGCAAGAAGATCTCCTGGTGTAACTAACTGATATTTCTCAATTTTAAGTGTCATAATAATTACCCAAGCTTTGTACGTTCGAGGATCTTGACTTCCTCTCGTCCTCTACACAAATTAGCAATTTTTTCGAGAAAAGAAGCTTGGAGACCAGCAGCAAGAGTGACCATCGCGATCCATGAACCATCGGATCCCCATTCATCTCGTACAATTGTCGATTCACGTTTAACAAGACCATAAGCTTTACCAGTAAAGTCTGCAGGAATTTTCAAAGCAATTTTTACCAGTTCCATTCGGATAGGTAGCAATGTTCTCAGCGCTCGGACAACTTCTATTGCTTGAGACTCTGCAGGTGCGAAAGGGTCGATAGAAACACGGATTTGTCCCATTGCATTCTCAATCCGTGTTGAAGGATGGGGAAGCTTTGTTTTTGGATCAACACAATTTCGATTAATGAAAGCTACAATTTGCTTTCTTTTTTGCTCTGTCAACTTTTCCCTTTGAGCTGCAGTTAATTGCAATTCACCAGATTTGAGAATTCGTTTTGCTATACTCTCGAATTCATCAGTTTCGAAGATAAGAGATAACATATCTGCACTAGCACGCTCGCCTTTGGAAGCGTTTGTAAAAATAACATCAGTTTCAAAAATATCACGCAAATCAAATTCGTCTTCATCTAGTTCTTTTCCTCGAAATTTATACGCAAGATCGGGGTTAACAATGATTTCAAAGCGTTCACCGTGAGTTTTTAAACGGATGATAGCTTTTCCGGAAAGGTCAACTCGTTTTTCACCACGAGCCCCTGCACCACCATGCATATTTATCGATCTCCTATCATCAAAGTTGTTGTAGATACTTCTCAAGTTCATCAGGGGACAAAATGCGCAACTTCATAGATTCTAGAGGTACTACAGCAACTTCTGCCATTTGTGGGTGGAGTGGTTCTTCCACAGCTTTCTTAAGTGCTCGTAGTGCAAGAATAATCCCTGCGTCCAATGATTGTGTTTCTTCATAAGCTTCTTCAAGGTATTCAGTAACTAATTGAGCTCCAGAACCGATAGCAGCTGCCTTATGGCCCCAGATGCTCCCTGAAGGCTCCGTGGAGAATAGTTTAGGACCTGAGTCATCTACTCCTGCCACGAGGAGGGATACTCCGAAGGGACGAGCTCCAGCGTGCTGTGTATAGAGCTGTTTTAAATCACCTAATTTTTGAGTAAGACTCTCAACTGTAGAGGGTTCATCGTAGGTTAAGCGATCTATTTGTGCCTGAACTCTGATTTGGTTCACTAAAATTCGGGCATCTGCAGTGAGTCCTGCTATCGCAACCCCAATATGCCTATCAACCGCAAATATCTTTTTTACAGAGTCAAGTTCGATTAATTTTGTATGAGATCGTTTCTCGACCCCAAGTATGACTCCATGAGAGGTTTTAATACCTACTGCGGTAGTACCTCGCTTAACCGCTTCGATTGCATACTCTACTTGAAAGAGTCGTCCATCTGGGCTAAAAACTGTTATTGCCCGATCGTATCCAAGACCACGAGGAGCAAACAAAATTACTCACCTTTGCTGCGACAGAAAGGTGCGTTTTTATTATAGTATACAGTTTGACGTATCTCCCAAAAGAAGTACTTTTCAAATGGAATACTGTTTGGGGAGTTCGTCGTTTTTTTGTACACCTTACGCTTTCTTTCGCTTTTCTCTCGTCGAGAAATATTTTTCTTTTGTCTCTTAAAAACCAACTGGATTTTCTTAGAAGAACACAAAGACCATTACTCTACCAAATAGGAATAATTCTAGAACTACAGCTCACATCATAGTTTTTGATTGTAATAATTTTTAGACTAACCATTGAAAATAAAAAAGACAAGTCAAGTGATTCCTTGAACCTCTAAAAAAAGATTAGTCAAGAGGTTCTTTGATGGAGGCAGAACGTTGTCTTATGAACCCACTAAGATAGGGACCGTTAAAGTTGGACGCTATGTGATTCATCCTGACGACAATGAAATCTATAAGGTTTTGTCTGTAGACCACTCAAAACCTGGAAAACATGGTGCTGCTAAGGCCCGAATGTTGTTGCAAAACGCTTATACAGGAACAAAAAAACAATTCATTAGTCCTGTGGATAAAAGAATTCATGTGCCGGTTATAGATAAGCGAGCTGCACAAATTGTTAATGTTACTCAAGATTCAATCTCCCTTATGGATAATGAAACATATGATACCTTTGAGGCTCCTCTTCCGGTTGAAGAAGCTCTAAAAAAGAAAATTCTTTCCCTTTTTGAAGCAGGAAAAGGAATTGAGGTTGAATATTGGGAGATGATGGGCAGAAAGAAAATTCAAGAAGTCAGGGAACTTGAATTGTGAATTCAAAGAGGAAATGATGTGTTTTTTTGGTAGGATAACCTTTGCCACAAAATTCCCCGATTAAAATTGTTGGGATAATTGTCAATACAACAATAGAATATGCTGTACGTTCCCTATTGAAACTCATTAAGTTCCTTAACAATCGAAATGTGACATGTTTTCTAGAAACAGGCGCTCTTGATGCATTAAGGGCAACAGGAAAAACATTCGATTATTCTTTTCTTTCAGAAGTTTCTATAGATGATTTTTGTATCAATCGTAACATCGATGTTATCATTTCCCTTGGTGGAGACGGCACTGTGTTACGTGCAGCACGTCATACGATAAAAATCCCCCTTCTTCCTTTAAATGCCGGTCGTCGAGGGTTTCTTTCTGAGATTGAAGCTAATTCTTTTGCTGAAGAATTGAATATGATTCTCAAAGGAGCCTATTTTATTGAAAGTCACGCACGCTTGCAGATCAAGACGAATAATCAAGCAAAATTACCAAGTGTTTTGAATGAATATCTAATCACCCCCTCAGAACCTCTACGGGCTACTTCATTTGATCTTCACCTTGGTGGAGAAGAGTCAATTGGTATTTTTGATGCTGATGGTTTAATTATTAGCACTCCTATTGGAAGTAGTGGTCACGCTTTATCGTCAGGGGGGCCATTCATTCACCATGAACTCGAAGCAATGCAGTTATCTTGGATTTGTCCGATTAGTCGATCCGCTAGGCCTATTGTCTTCCCTAATGATCAAATCGTTACTATTAAAGCAGAATCCCCTGGAAGTCCAAAGATTAAAGTTATATGTGATGGACAAATATTTGGAGAGTTTAACAGTCCTCTTGAATTAAAAATTAGTCGTAGTGCTGAAAAAACACAATTTATTCGGTTTAAACCTTTTTTCCATCGGAAAAAAACAACAAAATTTCTACAATAAGTACTTTATTGGGGGATTTCCTTCTGGATCAGATCCTTGATTCATCTAGCCTTATTAACACTCGTTCAATTCCCCAAGGTACTACTCTAATCACTTCCCCCGGTGTGATTGCAGAGTTAAAAGATACCTGGTCTCATTTAAGAATAATCTCTTTAATAGAAGCCCAAAAAATTACTGTTATTAGACCAGAAGGCATATTCATTACTAAAATTCAAAAAACATTGCGTAAATTGGGTTCTGAGATATCAAATGTGGATATAGAAATTCTAGCTCTGGGTTTGCAAATTAAAGACTCTATAATAATTACGGATGATCTTGAAATTCAAAATATTGCAGAATTTTTGTCTTTAGCTTATCAACCAGCAACGAGCCATAAGATTACTGTTCAACTGAAATGGTTTTATTTTTGTCCAGGTTGTCGTCGTCGATATTCTATAAAAGAAGTTCAAGAAAAGATTTGCGAAAATTGTGGTTCAACGCTAAAGAAAAAAGCTCGACCCCTAAAAAAACGGTAAAGAATATTCTATGTAACTAATATTGTTAGTAGGTTACTTCTAATTCAATTGAAAGTTGATCGTCGAGAATATAAGTATAATATATTTGAAGTATTTTTGAAAACAAAGGGAATTATTGAAGTGTTCTCTTGTCCTGTCTAACACAATTGTGTTTAAAGGACTAAGGAGTGTTGATTATAATGCCTCATGAAGTCCAAACGGAAGAATTTATGGAATTAGTTTCCCTAGCCTCTAAATGTCTAGTCAAGCGAGATAGAAAAATTAAGCAAGTCAAATTGAAATTAAGGACGAAAAATCGACTTTACACGTTAAAAACGACCCCAGAAGAAGCTGAGCGGATCATTGATCGGATTAATATCCCTGTAGAAGAAATTTAAAAGTAATAGTTCTCGATAACACTCCTTTAAGAAGTAAATAGGATTTTTCCGAGGGTGTTGAACATTGAAAATTATGAGTACACCTTTTACAATCCAAAAAGATACGTCAAACAAGATTTCTCGAGAAACCCGTGATATAGAAATTTGTTTAGCTTATCAAACCATTGAAGATGGTCGGAAAAAGAGGGAATGGCTTAACTCTATCGTTTCAATTTATTGGCCATTTTATGTCCTCCCTTTAGATCAATCAAGAGGGATCTTACTTGATGGAGTTGGACTCGCTAGTTCAAAGATATCAGTATCACCTATAACAAAAATTCAAACAACAGATTTGCAATCTGCTTCTGATACGCCTTCTTTTATCCGAATAGCTGAAAAAATAATAGCTAATGTTCTAAATAATTATAAAATGCCTTCTAAAAAAGAAGATGTTGAGTTTTTACCTGATTCATCTTTTCTAACCGAATCAAAATCTTTTTTTTCGCTTGCAGACAGCAATGAAGTTGACGAAGAGTTTGTTATTACGCCAACGAAAAGAATAGATAGCAATTTCTTAAATCGTACAGCCCTTCAATTTTTACCATCAGATATCGTATTCGAAAAAGAAAAAAACGTTTTTCAGAACATTACAAACGAATTGAACAAACAAACTAAGAATGTACGAGAAAAACTACAAAACATTCATAAAAAACATCAAGCTGAGAAAGAAAGGTTAATTAAAGCTAAAGAGGGAGAGTTAAGAGAAAGAACTAAGGTTAAGGAAGATGAACTGAAGCTTTTAGAAGAAAAACTCGCTAAAGGCTATCCTGGAGCATTTCCAGAACCTCCTGATTTCAAGGACCATTTATCTCGTTTATCGAGTTCATTTGATCAAATCAGACAAACTGGTTCAAGAAAGCTTGTGGGAGAGTCAGAAATTGCTATTAAAGGATCTGAAACTGCTAGCCAAGTATTAATAGATGATTTACGAGGATATAAAAAACGAATTGACACATATCAAACTGAAGCAAATCAATTTGAACGAGATAACTTACGAGAGACAGAATCTGCTAAAAGAAGATATGTTAATGATATGAGGGAAATCGAAGATAAATACGCAGGTTTAGAGGCAGAACTTGCAGAAGAGCTTGAAGAAACTCGTAGAGATGAAGCTATTCTTATTGAATTAAAAACGAAGCTACGGGAAGGCTACGACAAATGGCTTTCGACTCAAAAAGCAATTCTTGAAGAATTAGATTCTCAAACTATTCGGTTGGATTCACCTGGGAGAGATAAGGAAACTCTCAATACCATTTACTTTCCTTTTTATCTTGTAGAGTATAGTTCCACAAAAAAAGTAAGGTATTCTTTAGTTGCGCCTCATCTTATTGATTTATCCAAAAAGCATCTCGTAGACAAACCCACTCCTTTTAATACCTTAGCATCAGCCGTAGAAAAGCATTTAGAGCGAAGATTCACTTCTTGGGGTGATAAAGAAGTACTAAAACGAAAAAACCAACTTCGGATTGCTGATATCCAAGAAGCATTTGAACGAGGGCTAAGGGTCGCTGAACGGAGAAACTTGATAGCTGCAAAACCTTCACGCGTATTAGGAGAGAAATATTACCGTAATTTTGTACCTGAATAATTATACTATTATTTAGAATTTGTTTCTTAGAACTCATCCCATTTGGTTTCTGAAGCAGCTTTCTCAGTAGTGCCTGGTGGCTGATAATGCTGTAATGATTCCTGGAATAGTTGATTGAAAGTTTCCCAAACGTTTTCTTGACTTAGCGCACTGGTTTCAATTGTTTGGCGGATGTTGAATCCTTCTTTTTGTAAATTGGAAGAAAAATTTTGTAATTCCTCTGTTGAGACTATTGTAGAACTGATTATATCACGTAAATCATCATTACTCCATTCGATCGGTATTAAGACATCTGGATCTTTTGTAAATTCTTTAAATAATGGTGCACCAAGGCTTGCTCTTTCCAATAAGGAATATGGTATTTTATCTCCTGATAGCTCTGAAAACAACTTATCTGTTAATCGGAACCAGATTTCACGGGCAAGCAACTTCAAGTTCATTTCAGTGAACCCAGGTGCTTCAATACTTCGGAGAACATCAAATACACCTGCTTCAAAATCTGCGACCCTGACGGCAGGCTTGTCACCTAGGGGAAGAACGTCGCTTCGAATTGTTTGTTGTCCTTTCTTTTGTCCAATTTTTACATAAATGGTGTATTCAATAAATGAATCGTTTATTATCGCTTGAAATCGCTCATAAAGAGCATCAGCAATCTGAGATAACATATTACTATCCGAGAGTGTACTTCGTAGGTCTTTTTTGTTGCCTACAAGAAGAATAGGAATGTTTTCACCGCATTTTTCCTTAACTTCTTTAGCTAACATAGCTTTTTCTAAGATATCAAGAGAATATCTACGACATACATCTGTTACACAAATAAGTCCATCTGTCCCTTCAAGATACACCTTTCGGACGTCTGCGTAGCGAACTTGGCCCCCTAAATCCCAAACTGAGAAGGAGTATTGCTTTCCATCGTCTGCTACCGGTTGGCGAAAGTTTACAAAATGACCTCCAACAGTACTAACTAGTTCTTCACTCCAACCAGTGAGATTATCGACGTGCCATCCAGTTTGACGAGCGATTTCACCAGCAGTTATTACCAATCTAGTTTTACCGCACCCACCTCCGCCAGTGACATTAATCTTTAACGAGACCTCTTCTCCTTGAATGTTCATCGAATGCACCTTGGATAAAGCTTTATTCCGGTTTTTACAGCTGTTACATTGATCTTTTGTTAAACCTCTTAAAGATAAAATTCTGAATTTAAAATATGATCTTGGAACCGGATTAGATAATCGTCTTGAATCATGCTAACTTGAAATTTACTTTGACATAAAAGATTTCTCAACTTTTGATAAAGTGCTTAATTTGTCTAAATCTGTTTTCTTACTTTCCTTTTTACATTCAAATTCGAAAAAAACTAAAAAAAACCGGAAATAATTACCTTTGAGATACAAAATAGATTTAAATAGCTGAAAATGGCTAATAATTCAATAATTTTTAACAGATTCCACGAAGAAGCCCGGTCCTTCAGGACAGGGTGAGTTCACTCAACTAAACCATCTAGATGTTCAACTAATGATGAATTGACTCGTATTAATTCACCCTTATCTGCAAATCCAATTTTTTCCTGATCGATTACTTGCTCTAATCCAATATCAGAAAGGCGTTTTGCATCCCATTTCATTTTTCCTAATAAATGCCAATAATGAATTAACTTTCGAGGATTCTTACCTGGTTTATCTTCAGCAGATTGTAGAATTGCAACTTTTAAGCCCTCATTTTTCTTATATTTCCACAAAGTGGCAATGTATTTTTGCTGTTCTGTGCTAAAAACCATTTGAGTTGGGAGTAGAAGGAATTTTATGAATCCTTTACCCCAAACCTGCTCTTCGTTAATTAAAGTTCTAACAAAAAAAGTGCCTAAGCGAGGCCATTGGATAATATATCGGAGTAGGTCACTTGGACGAATGGACGCGTTCTGTTTCTTAAAGAAATTCATCGAGGGCATTGCTAGAAGCGGAGGACGCTCTTCATATTCTAATTCATGGCATAGGGGACATCCCGCGGATTTTGAACTATTCCATTCGTGATTCCGGCTACAAATCCTAACACCTTGAGCATACGCCCCTGGGAACTCATAGAAGCCGGTTAACTCTAGCTCTTTGTCCCAATAGCCTGTAATTTTTGACGGAGGTCGCGTCGCAAAATTTTGCAATTTAGTATCCTGTATCGGGTCCCAGTTTCCAAAAAGTTCTCCTTCATAATAGCCCAGAAGGTTTCTTTCGAGTTTTTCTTCAGTAATATCTGAAAATATTTTGTCACGCTTTCTTTTAAGGATTCCATCAAGATATTCTCCAATCTCTCCAAGCAAAATTAATGGTACGTTTCCTAATGCACGAGAAGAGCAGACAAATGCCGAAATCCCTAAATATGATCCCTTGTCTGGTGATGAAAACACTAATTGGACATCATTTGGTAAAATTGTATCCGGGTTGTATTCATCAGGGTGAAAACGAAATTGGAGACTTTCAAGCCTTAGATCATGCACTAATGCTAAAGTCTGAGCAATTGAATGCGTTAATGGACCAAATGAACTTGATTTTTTTGGTCCTAGCCGATAAATGATACCTTCACGCCCTTGCCAGTGAACTAAGGCAAAATTTTGTCTTTCATAATGTGATGCTTCACTCATGCTATTATCACCAGCAATAGCTGAAAGCAAGGAGTTAAAACACTTATTTTGAGGATAAAATAAGTATTCTGTGTTTCTTCCTTTTCATTTATTGAATTTTAACTTATCTCACAATATGGGAATGATTCATCATCTATCGGTAATCTAAAGTTTAACAATAATTTTTTGGACAAAGGTTAATTTTCAAGTCTACAATATCACAAAAGTAAGCTGGGGCGTTCGAAATGAGCGATGAATTTGTCAAAGAACTTTTTGAGGGTTTGAAACGGACTAATACTGCTTATGAACTCAACCAAGCACTTGATAGACTCCGGCAAGCAGATTCCTCTCAAGTAAGCGAATTAGCAGCAAGTGTACTCCAATTATTAAGGAGATACTCCGAAGAACTGGCATCCAGATCTGAAAATAAGAAAGCCGGATTCCAATTCTATACTGGGGCTGAAATTCTCCGTGAATTTTTCCCTGAGAAGCTGGATGACCGAAAACACTGGATTCTTAGTTCATCAAGCCATTTGGAAAAAGCTGCTCAAACTTATCGAGATTTTGAAGACATGGATGGCGCTGCTAGTTGTATGGTTATTGCATCTTTACTCCGAATTATAACTGGAGAATTCTCTGTAGGAAGTAGTATGGAAAATTTTCTTGAGTCACTTAGTGATGATGACTATTCACGGGCTAAATACGCTTCTGGTATTGTCTATATTCCATATGATCTCATAGCAAGCATTGATGAACAACCACCTGACCCTACACGTCTTCACAGAGCTGAACAATACATTGAATCCTATCTCTTACAAGTACCTTTAAGCCAACTTTTTACCCAAGCAGTACGTACCGCAGTAGATTTAGTTCGCAATGAACTTTCAAACCGAGTAAAACTACCTAAGATTTCAAGTGAGTTTATACACACCAAAGACTTGGTATTTGGAGAAGAATTTGATTTTCATGTCAAGGTTGCTAACAGTGGTGAAGGACCTGCTCAAAACGTTAGCTATTCTCTTCAATTAGATTCTGGCTTAGAATTGAAAAAAGGTACCGATCAAGGAAATATTGGTAGTTTAGAAGTAAATGCAACCCATGATTTTTCCTTTTCTTTGATCTATGCCCCTGAAGGAGGAGAAACTCAGGCTGAAAAGCAATTATCAATAAATATTGCATTTGAAGATGTATTACAGAATAAGAGATCAACAATTGCAGACTATCAAGTTGAGTTTCTTCCATACAAACAATCTGATGAATTCAAAAAACAAATCGAAAAAGCTCGTAATAATTTGGGACCTCTACTAGAAGAACTTCAAAAATCAACGGAAGAAGAGACCTTCAAGAAACTAATAATAGGACTTTCAGAGTTATCAATGAAGCTCCTAGATAAAGCTTCTCAGTTTGTTGAAACAGAAGAATTTAAGAGAGTTGAAACTCTTGTAGAAACTACAAATGATGTAGTTAATGATTTCATTGAACCAATCAAGGATATATCAAAAGATTATATCGAAATGAAACAAAAAATAGTCGCATTCTCTAATCAAATTGAGCAATCTCTAAAGAATGCAACTGAGGCATTGCAGAGAGCAAAGAAAAAAGCAGAAGAAATTACATCAAGAACTTAACCACGTCTAATCTTATCTTTCACAGTTTCAAAGCGTTCTAAGATTCTAGCTTGGTTAACTTCCATGAGAGGCCCTTTTTTTTCTATTGTTAGTGTTGCAAAAGTACTACCATAGGCTAAACTTTCAAGGATATCATTTCCCTTCTGTCGAGCAGCAATATAAGAGACTATAAATGCATCTCCAGCGCCAGTTGGATCAATGCTATCAATATGGGGAACTGGAACAGTGTATTTCTCTCCCTCTTTCGTAATAGCCGTAGCTCCTTGTGCTCCCCTTGTTACAATAACAATTTTTGGACCAATAGAGAGTATCCAATTTATTGCATCATGTTCATCCTTCTCGGAGTGAGCTACTAGCAATAATTCTCTTTCTGTTATTTTTAAGACATCTACATAGGGTAAAACTTCTTCAGCATTTTTCCATGTATTTTGAATTACTTTTTCTCCATCTAAGGTTCTACAAAACCCTTGTGGATCCAATGAGACTTCGATACCTAATAAATGAGCATTTCGGATGATTTCTAGTTCAATTTCATTAATTATTGGTCCAAAATGAATTGTTTTAGTTTTAAAAAACGGTCCAGGGAAGTCCTTAAGCCGAATTGTATCAGCAGTTTCTTTTATTTCCTGCTTTCGAACACCATCGGGGAGATATATATTCACAAACTTTGTAGTTATCTTACCTGAGCCAGCAATAACTGCACCGGATCTTCTAATTCTTAAGTTGTACCGGGTTAAGAAATCTGGTCCCCATTTAGTTACTACACCAATTTTTAGTCCCCAACCAGTCAAAAAGAGTGAATATGCGGGAACTCCTCCCATTTCTTCCCATTGAGCTTCTGATGTAATTATCGTATCCATCGAGAAGTGACCTACTATAACAATATCAAAAGTCATGGTTCAACCCCAGAAATCTGAAAAGACAGAAAAAAAGCCTCGAATAAGGTGAGGTAACCCAAGAAAGGCTTGTTTCAAGAAGCTGGGACGCAAAAGGTTAAGCGTAATGGTTACTGCGTGTAGATCTACATCTTCTACTCTTCTTAACTCTCTTTCAAAATCAATCTTTTTTAGTTTAGAAAAAAGCTGATTAAGCATTTTATCTGAAACGGTTGTTATTGAACGTCTGAATAGGGACATCAAAAGTAATTCACGGAAATAATATTGGTGCCAAAGAGTGTCATACTTTGTGAGAGACAGTTTATCAAATCTCTTCTTTTCAAGGCATTCTGATATTACCACTCCTGCTATTCGAGCACAATGCCCTCCAATATTGACACCACCACCAGTAGTGGCCTTTGCTTGTCCTGCAGCGTCACCAACTATGAGAAACCCATCATAAACGGATTGGGATAAAGGTCCTCCCACAGGAACAAAACCACCTCGAATTGTATCTATTTTCGCTCCATGAAGCTTTTGAGACGCAATTGGATGCTTGTTCACAAAATTATTTAGAATTTTACGTAATTGATGATGAGGGTGCCTTACAGTGGCAACTCCAACTCTTGCATAACCAGTTCCTGTTGGGATAATCCATGCAAAGAATCCCGGGGCCCATTTCGAACCAAAGTAGAGTTCAACTCTGTTACGGTTGATTTCTGCATTCTTCAGTTCATATTGGACAGCTGGAAGTCTCCAACTCAGGTTTGTTGTTTTAAATCCAGTTTTTTGGAGGATTCTTGATTGATTGCCTTCTGCACAGACAGTAACAGGTGAATTTGCATTCCATCTGTCTTTCTTTGTTTTTCCTTTACAACCAATTGTTTTATTCCTTTTAAGGCTATAATTTTCTACCTGGTGATTGAACTTGATCTTTACACCCTTGCTTATAGCAGTTTTTGCCAGTTCTTCATCCAATTTCCGCCGATTTATTATTAGCATCTCTTTATTTCGCCGTTGAACATGGAGATATTGACCATTTGGTGCATAGAAACGTGCATCAGCGACTTTATTTTCAATCGCATGATTTGGTAAATTGATACCTAAGTTCGAAAAACCCTTCTTACTAATTAAACCAGAACAGTGATTAGGAAAACCAGGTCGAGAATACTGTTCAAAAATAACAACATCATGGTCTTTTTTAGCTAATTCCGCTCCAACTAAGCATCCTGCTGGTCCTGCTCCAACAATTGATACATCACAGTTGATCTGGAATTGCAGGCGCTGTTTCTCCTTAAAAATGCAACTTGGGTATTCTTTTTAGACAGAGCTAGCCTTAGACCATAGAAGTTTCTTGTGAATTTCTTCAATTACTCCTGAAGAAAAACCAGGGACTTCTTTCATTGAAGTCCGTTTCACTTTAATCATCCCTTCAGGCGCGCCTGGAATATGCATACAAGCGCCACAAAATGTACATGGTGCTTGTTCATACAATAAGTCACCATCATCACTTATTCCAAAACATTCCATGGGACAAACTTGTACCAATTGGGTTCCAAAAGCTTTAGCTTGCTCCATATTAATTTCTAATGAGCCTTCAAATGTAGGATGTGTTGTAATGATGTTGACAGGGCAATTAACTTCACAGCTTTTGCAACCAGCACACTTTGAATAATCAATTATAATCTCAGGGATGCCATTTACAAATTTCAAGGAAATCGCTTGCTGAGGACACTGAGCAACGCAAATATGGCATGTTGGGCATTTTTCTGCTGCTTCTTTCTGGAGAACTTCTACTTGTCCTGCTTGTACAACCATAGGAAACACCTTTTTATCGACAACAGGAATGATTTCCTCTCCGTTGGTTCGTATAGAAAGTGCATGATAAACACAAGCAGCAATACATGTTCCACAGAAAACACATTTTTCTGAATCAATAACTAGTTGAATTCTTTCCTCTGAGGGTCCCATATCGAAAGACAGTGCTTCCTTTGGACAACTATCAATGCAATAATCACATTTTGCACAGCGTTCAAAATTTAACTCTAATTCATCGATTTGGACGTACATACGTCGAGATAATGTCCAACCAGTTGCTGACCTTTCAAGGAAGGTTTTCGTCCACATCCAACAAGCTCTCCGGTCATAAATTGTTATCTAGCACCCTGAAACTCTTCAACCTTTTAATAGTGACTATTTTTGTGAGCTAATGTTTTGGAATAAAGCATGCTTTTAGAATTTAAGTTTCTCAGATGCTTCTAAACACATTTTTTGTGCATCTTCTAATTCAAGATTTTCTTCAATGGATTTGATCATTGCTAAATTTCCTCTTATTTCAGGATTGACTCCAATCATGAATGAACAGCAATCTGAATATGGTAAAATAGAATATTCATACGTACCAATCTCTTGGGCTAGATTGATAATATCTTGTTTATCAAATCCAATGAGAGGGGAGAGTACAGGGTAAGATGTTGCACCATGGATCACATGAAGATTTTCTAGAGTCTGAGAAGCAACCTGACCGACACTATCTCCTGTTACAAACGCCTTTGCACCTGTTTTTTCTTTAATCTTTTCAGATAAATGTAACATCGTACGACGGTAAACTAGCATTCGAAAACGCGATGGAACTGATTTTATTATTTCACGTTGTATACCTAGAAATGGCATAAGATATAATTCAATACCAGGTTGATAATTGCTTAAGACTTTACCAAGCTTATTAACCTTTTCGCGCATTCCCTCCTGATTGTTAAAATAATGAACTAATATTACCCTACAGCCACGTTTGATCATTTTATACGCTGCAACAGGTGAATCAATCCCTCCAGACATCAAAACGATAACTTTTCCTACAGAACCAAGAGGTAATCCACCGAGTCCCCGAAGTTTCTCTTTATAGATAAACGCGTTTTTTTCTCCGATCTCGACAAAATAGGTTAATGCTGGATTATTTAAATCAACTGTTCCCCCATATTCCTTTACAAGGAGTGCGCCTAACCTCTGATTAAGTTGCATGGATGTAAAATCAAATTTTTTATTTGATCTGCGTGCAGAGATCCGAAAAGACTTGGAAGTTTCGTACTGGTCTAGAATTATCATTTCAATGTCCATAATATCTAATGAAGTTTCAATAGCGTGAGTGAAATATGCAATTCCAGGTACTTTCTTTAGACGATTATCAATAGCTTCTTTTTCTATTGATTCCTTAGTTTTCAATACTACTCTTCCATATTGTTTCTGAACTAAGACGTTTTCTGATTTTGTAAACCTAGATCGAATATCGTTAATCAAACAACGAATAAAAAAATCCTTATTCTTTCCTTTTAGACCTAATTCGCCGTAATGAATAACTACAACTTCCATCTAATCAATGCTCCATCAATGGTCTAAACTAAGCTTTTTCATATACTTTAGAGCTTTTTGGTTTAATTAAATAGGGAATAAAAACCAATAAAACTTCAAGGCTCTTCATAGAGTTGTAGACAGAAAGCCTCCGGTGTCAACTGGAGGATGAATGCGGTACAAAAAGTTTGTCTTTATTTTCAAAAGGGTGTCTGCAACCCTTTTAACCGAGAATCGTTGAATTTAAGATGTCCCATGTGATTTGTCATGTTCACGCTTGTTAAAACCGTAATTTTACCTCTTGACCCGGCTACCAACAAAGGGAAGATCAACCAACTAACCCAACTAACCCAACGCTGTACATTCGGTATGTCTCTTTTCTTAGACGTAGCACGAGAACAGAATGTTTCTGCAAGAGGGGAGTTAGAACGGTTCCGTCATGTTGTTCAACAAAGAACCGACCTATCATCGGGTCTAACTCAAGCTTGTCGTGATCGGGCATCCGCGCTGGTGAAGGCATGGAAAAACAAACGGGACAAATGGCAAAAAAAGGTAAAAAAATTAGAGACTGAGATCCAAAAGTTAGAAGACCGTCGGATGAGCCTAGAACATCAACTCTGGACTCTTTCGCCTCGCGCCATCAAGACCAGGGCGAAAAAGGAGAATATACTAACGAACACCCAAGACAGGTTAGTCATCAAGCAAGAACGCTTAGCCCGGTTGTTATCGAATTCCCCCGGCTTTCCTGAGATCACCCGTCGTCAGCCTATATGGTTCGATTACCGGATTGGGAATTTCGTGAAAGCTAAAAAAACAACGAATTTCAAGTACTGGGTCAGTATCAGTACCATTCAGAAAAGGAAAAAACTCCTTTTGCCTGTACAAGTTTATCCCTATGCAGAACGACTGCTTCGAGGTTCTTCCTGGCAACATAAGTCTTTTTGCATTGTTTGGAACTGTCAGCGAAAAAAATATGCTGTTCATTTGAAACTGGAAAAATCCGTTGCATTTGAACAGTTACATGAAGCCTGGGGCATTGATCTTGGCATCAAGCGCTTAGTCTATGCAATTAATGACAACAATAGTACAATCCTTCTCGATGGCAATGATCCAACGATTTTTTTGTTGTTATCACGCCTGAAAACCCTAGAGAACCGGATAGCTCGGTTACAACGGTTGGAGAAGACTTGTGTCCTGCAAAAGTTCCGACGGAAAAGGTATGTGGTGGCTGAGCAACTCCGAAATGTGGTCGCGAAGAAAACGGTGAGTAGTTTGCCAGATAAACCTGTGCTGCTTAGTATTGGTCAACCGAAGAAAATTAGGGAAAACAAGGGCGTAAGAATGAAGAACAGTACAAATGGTAACAAAACGTCTAAGAAACACCGCAAGCGACTTCATCGCTGGTCGTTCAAAGCACAAGGCGGAAAACTCTTCACCAAGAGTTTAGAATACGGGCATTTGCCGCTACTGGTCACCGAGTGGTGGACAACCCACACATGTAATCGTTGTGGTTCACGAGACGTAACTATCAACGACAGGCAGTTTAAGTGCAATGAATGTGGGTGTACTGGAGACCGGGATGGCAATGGCGGCCTAAATATTAGTGATCTCGGAAAACAACAATTCGTCAAACTACAACAGTCCAAGAAAGAAGGCAACCCTCTGAAAAATGTGGTCTGTGACTTCCCGTTACCTAAAACGAGTAATTGGAACGAGAAGGCTGGGGGGCGATCCAGCCGCTGTGCCTTTAAAGGGAAAGCGGACGTGAACCGTCCCAGAACGTGTAATGAACCGGCTCTTACGAGTGGGGGAAGCACGAAAAATTCTGGTTTAACTAGTAGTCTACTCCAGAAGCCACTTATCTATGATGGGTGGTAGTTCACTGCTTCTTTGCTTGTTCAGGTAATAAATCTTTGAGGAAATGTACACTGTCTTCAATAATCGGTTCTGAATATGGATCATCAGAGAATCCATGCTCTAATTCATAATCAAATGACAATTTATTCCAAAGGGCAAATCTAATTATTGCACTACGTGAGATAAAGATACCCTTACTTACAAGTTGATCTAGAATTAAAATCAATCGAGGTTCTGCCTTAAAACTCACTAATTCCAATGAAATTCCCCATTTTTTGACAATAAAATAGATCTACTTGATTTTAGTTAAGAGTGCATTACTACGTGACGAAAATCTGAATGAAATGTAACCTCAATCTTTGTTAATTTCAGGGTTCAGAACTTTTAACCTTTTCACTGTGTTCCATTAAGTTGCTAAGGATTTTTATCGGTTATTTTCATAAAACACTAATATATAAGCGAAAAATTGAATGGATCATTTGATTGAGACATTATCAAAATTTTATATCTTAATTTTGTGATTCCAGCCACTTTATGACTGAAATTAGTTCCTGAATCGCACTCTGCCGAATATTTTTCCCAAGTTCTTCCGTAGCCATAGTAGGGTTCCCAAGACTTCCAATGTCAGTAAATTCATGAGTGGAAAAGTAGACTACAGCTCCATGAACTCGAGGAGCCCAGGTTTTTAACCTATGATCTTGAGCACGATCCATTTTAATCAATTCTTTAAAGTTGGCGAGTGCCATGGAAGTCTCACCAAGATCTGCATGTGAAACCTGCCCTAAATCGTTTCCTACTTCTTCTTTCAGCAATTTCTCAATAAGATTCGACTGCCACCATTCGAAAATTGCACAACGAATTCCTGGGATATCTTCACCTATTTCGCATAAGCTGGTTGTATTTCCTCCATGACCATTAACAATCACGATTTTTTCGAGTCCATGAGGTTTCAAAGAAAGAAGAAGTTCAAATATTGCTTTCTGAAAGGTTCTTGGTTTTAACCAAATTGTGGGAAAATGAGAATGATGTTTTGATATTCCAAATGGAAATGTTGGAAGAAGCATTGTTTTTGTTTTATTAGCAGCTTCTATAGCAAGTGATTCTGCAATTAAAAAATCTGTACCTAAAGGAAGATGTTTTCCATGTTGTTCTGTGCTTCCAACTGGGAGAATAGCAATGTTTTTCTTTTTGAAATATTTTCTAACATCTTCAAAAGACATATGAGCCATTATGGGCGTCAATAACTAAGAGCTCCTTAAAATGTTTTTAGAATCTTATACAACGTATCCCTTTGAGCAGGTTTTAAACCAGAATGTCTAATTAGTTGTATAAGTTCCTCTGGGGTCATCATTTGACCATATTGTCCTCCCGCGGTTCGTGTGATTGATTCTTCTAAGATTGTCCCTCCAATGTCATTTGCACACCCCGTGGTCAACAACCATTGGGCAAATTTAGGGCCTAGTTTTACCCATGATGCTTGAATGTTTGGAATAAGTTCATTAAAATATAATCGAGCTGCAGCATGAACTTTGATATCCATTAGGCTTGAAGAACCTGGGTTAGCACCATTTTGGTACAAATTTGTGTTTGGATGAATAAATGGTAAGGGTACAAATTCTGTAAAACCTCTAGTAATCGTTTGAATATCTCGAATGATCGTAAAGTGTTTTACTATATCTTCAATTGTCTCAATGTGCCCATACATCATTGTTGCGGTTGTTGGAATTCCTTGATTGTGTGCCTCTGTAATAATTCTGATCCAATCATTGGTCGAAATTTTATTCGGACAAATCTGCTTTCGAATATGATCACTTAGAATTTCTGCTGCGGTTCCTGGCATGGACTTTAACCCGGCAACCTTTAATCTTTTTAACGTTTTTACAGTATCTAAATCGGCTAAATTCGATACATGAGATATTTCTTCTGGTGAAAAGGCATGGGGATGTAATTTCGGATCTACATCATGACAAATTTCTAGTATTTCTTCGTAAGTTTCTATTGTTACTAGTTCTGAAATCCCGCCTTGAATACACAATTCTGTACAACCAAATTCTACTGCTTCTTCTATTTTTTGTCGTAATTCTGCTGGAGAAAGCATGTACCCTTTTTTATCTTTAGGAGGAACCTGGAAGGAACAAAATAAGCAATTATTTATGCAGTAATTTGAAAAATTAAGGTTTCTATTCACAACAAAGGTGCCAACATCACCTAATAATTCATCTCTGAAAGCGTTGATTGTTTTAAAGAGTGAAAAGACTTCATTTCCATTTGAGATTTGGAGAATTCCTCTTAGTTCTTCTTGAGAAAGATTATGACCATTTAATACATTGTTGAGTACCTCATCAAGAGAAGATGCTGAAATGGTCATTGATAGAACTCTCCATTAAAATTCAAGCTTTTTATTCTGTGAGTTAATGGGTAACTACCTTGTTGTTCTAAAAAATTTATGTTTAAATCATGTAGATAAAATCTATGCATTAATCAGTGGTGATTCCCTTGTCTCTCTTGCCAAACTTTAGCAATAGGAAGGACTTTTGGTCTAAGCCAACCTGAGTTTATGAAATGAGGATAAACTGGCAATCTTTCCGTTAGATTAAGACCCTTACTCCTTGAGATCCTTTTTAATTCATCAATTGTAGGCCATTCTGTTCCTGGATTAACATAATCATTAGTAACGGGGCTTATACCACCCCAATCATTGATTCCAGAATCAATTAACTTTGTTTCAAATCCTTTATTCAAATTTGGGGGAACTTGTATGCTAATCTCTGGAGACAACAAAAGTCGTGCTAGTATTGTAACAGATTGAATTTTCTCAAAGGAACATACTTTTATGTCTAATTCTTCTTGTTTAGTCAAAGGAAGAACTAAATTTTGAATAATTACTTCTTGTATATGTTTATACTTCTTGAATAAATCATTTATTTTTAGTAATCCATTAATTGTTTCTTTTGGAGTTTCACCTATCCCGATGAGAAGTCCAGTTGTAAAAGGGATTTTTAATTTACCTGCGTTATCGATTACCTGTAACCGAACCTTTGGATTCTTTGTTGGACTTTTAGCATGAACATTGCCCTCTTCTAGTAAACGCGTGGAGGTAGATTCGATCATAAGCCCCAAACTAGCGTTTACCTGCGCTAGTTTTTGCAATTCGGAAGAATTTATGACACCTGGATTTGAGTGAGGTAACAAACCATTATCGAGAATTTTCGTGCAAATTGTTATTAAATAATCGACAGTAGATTTGTAACCATTCTCTTCTAGCCATTTCTGAGCAAGAGGATACTTTTGTTCTGGTTTTTCGCCCAATGTCAATAGTACTTCTGAACAATTAGCCTTTTTTGCTTGGTTGATTAACGATAGTATTTCTTTTTCTGAGAGATAAGGTGACCCAGTTTCTTTTCGAAATTGACAGTACAAACACTGGTTTCTACACCAATGTGTTAGTGGAATAAAGAAATTTTTAGAAAAACTAAGTGATGAATAATATCTATCTCGTAAAGAAGCTGCTTGTTGTGCATAAGCTAAAGGTTTCTCAAGAATGTCTTCGTAGAGGTCATAAGCCTCTTTATGGCTTAAGTTTCCATTTGTCAAAATCTCACTACCGTCGTTCTTGCTTAATTCACCAGGGAAATCAAGGAGATAAAAGATTCAATGGTATCCAGTAGTATGCTTCTCGCTCATCTAGATCTAGCTTCGCCTCAACAAGTCGCTCTTGCACTAATCTCGAAAGTGCATTAGTAAGTGTTCGTTCGGAAAGACGTGTAATATTTCCTAATTGACGTCGTTTAGTTGGTCCTTCTTGGAGAAGGACGTAAAAAACGAACTTTGCGCTTGGTGGAGTACTATCTAGGCGTTGATAAGCGAATTCCGCCGGAAAGGCGTAATCTGTCCGAAGAGTAGCAAACTAAATTCCTCCTACTCGCCATTTTAATGCCTCCATTCGAAAAGAATGAACTCAGACAAATAATAGAATATTAACAAAAAAAGCTTCTTCCTTTAGGAAAAATTGAATTATTTGGATTTTATATGATAACAGAGCGGGGATATTTTTCAAGGAGTGTTTTTTTTACATTTTCTCGAATTTTTGTCGCTATTACTCCATTTTCAGTAACCATCGCTGAAATAAGTCTTTCTGGTACAGTTTCGAAGTATTCATTCTGTGGAATGACCTTATTTTCCTCCCAATTTTCAAAAAGTTCCTCAGGAGGATATTTCTTAGAGACGGGAGTGAATGACTCTGATAATGAGGGATAACTAAATTTATCTGTGGTTGTACCAACTATGAAAGGAATTGGGGGTTTAAAATCTCTACAACACAGGCTCAAGAAGTATGTCCCAATTTTGTTTACAATGGATCCATCAACATAAACAGCATCAGCTCCTGAAACCCCGATCTCTACTTTTCCAATAAAGTGACCAATTGCAGCATCAGCTATGATATCTACCTGATAACCTAATTTGGATAATTTTATTGCAAGCTTTCTGCCTTCAAATAGGGGCCTACTCTCTGCAACTATGATTGTTCGTTTAATATTCGCCGAATCTTCTTTCAATTTCTGTAAAGACTTGAAAATCGTGCTACTCCATGAAAGAGTTAGAATTTTATGATAATTTTCGAGGTACTTGGATAAATTTTCGATCGTTTGTCTTTCTCGGCGTGATATTGCTTCTAAAACCCTTTCTCCATTTGAATAAATTATTTGTTCTAAGTTTTCAACACATACTTGTTCTGTTACATGCTCTAGATAAAGAAAAAATTCTCGAAGAACAGAATCTAAAATTGTCATTTCAGGGTGTGTACTGATAAGTAAACGAGCACGTTTGAGAAAAAAATAGTTAAGATTTTGATTATCTAGAGGTACCAAATCAGATGTAATTGCTCTTAAGGCATTCTTCGCAATTTCTGTAGCCCCAGAAGTATTATCGTCTCGAATTAAATCTACAATTTGAGAGAAAGAACGGGAAGACATTTTACTTCCCAAATGTTAGGCATTTAGCCTCCAGGTGAACCATGAAAAGGGCTAAATTTCCACATCATATCCCAAAGATCTTGTTCAGTTAGTGTCTCTTTTTCTACAATCAACTTATCTACACGCGTAAGAAGGGCATGATGACGCTTTTCATCAGATAACAAGTATTGAAATATTAAAGAAAGCTTATCATCTGTTTTATGTTTTTCAGCTAATTCTTCATAGGTTTTAATTGCTTCAGCTTCCATATTAATGTGTTTTTTTATACTTGCACCTATTTTTTCACGATCTTCCTCTTCAATTAAAGGAGTGGGTTTAGATAATAAAGCAATTACTGAATTAAGGATCATAGCATGTTTATGGGAGTCTAAAGCAATTCCTCGTATTAATTCTTGAATCAATTGGTTTTTTATTAACTCTACGCTTTCATTAGATATTTTTACAATTTCTTCTTCTACCTCAACTTGCTTTTCCAGAAATTTGATTAATTCTTTCACCAAACTCACCAAAAAATTCCTTTATTTGACCGAACTAAAAATTTTAACGTCTCCTTCCTCTATTATGAATAATTTAATTTTGAAGATAACTCCCTGTATTTCCAAAAATGGTTGTTCCAGGTGGAAGATCTAGCCAAGTGTGTCGGTTGAAGAACCCTTCAAGGTCGTAAATTCCTGTAACCATCCCTAAGTCCAACCAATGCCATAAAACATCTTGAGGTCGGTTTTCCTGAGCTAGATGTCCAAAAGTGTATGAAATGTACAATCTTC
>JAEOTI010000404.1 GCA_016839955.1 Candidatus Hodarchaeota archaeon
AAGTTAGAGGGGTGATGAACTTTTTGGCATTCTCGGTCATCACCACCACTACATCCGCTCCTAACTTCTTTAATCTCCTGACTATGTCACAGGCTTTATAAGCGGCGATGCCACCGGTTATCCCCAAGATTATTTTTTTATCTTCAAGCATCATTTAGTATAGCGAACCTTGTATGCAGTGTTATCCAAGGTCGCCGTCTCACAGGTTTTTTTCTTTTAGCATGAAATCAATAATCCTTAGTTAAGATTCCTATGTGTTTCAATTTCTCTATTAGATATCCCTCACCCCTTCTCATTATTTCATTAAAGTGTTTACGAACAACACTATCGAATACTGGAGACACTCGATTTTCCATATTTTTCAATCTGTATGTTCTCAATTTTTCAATTAACACATTTCCTGTTGGGATTTTATCAATGGGAATGTTTGCAAAAATCCAGTTCTCAAGAGGAAGTAGACGCAAAACCGCTATGATTGGCAAATATCCATCTTTCGTGCGGTCACGGAGGGCATGAAGATTATCAGATGAAATATCAATCGATGATTTTTCTGTTGTTTTTACCTCAATTGCAAACTTTTCATTAGAATCCGATGTTATATCAATATCGACTCCTTGCACGCCTCGTTCTACAATATTAGTAAAGCCCATTTCATGGAAACTGAGAGCCAGTAATTTTTGTGCAATTTTGCCAAAGGATCCAGATGGTGTGCCTTTGATTCCAAACTTTTTCTGCAAATTCTGTAAAAGTCCGAGAGTTTCTACTTTCATAGTTATATTGCCTTCGAAATTTTTGGACCGGAATCCGGTGCCCAATCGGAAAACGTACATATAGTTTTCTGTTTAGTAATACCATCTTTTAAAAGCTGTTGCAGTTCAGTATCCATAGTAGAGACTGTAATGTTTTTTATATCGCTGAGTTCATTAAGGATTTCTACAAGACGAGCTTTTTGGTGTGAATCTAAACTTTGCGAGGCGTCGTCCATCAAGATAAATCCGAGAGGATGAGAATCTCCAGATGTTTTAGCTAAACCTAAGAAAATAGACAAAGCAAGACTATTTAGGTCTCCTTGACTTAGAATAGGAATAGGTCTTTTGCCGTCTTGGTCTTCGAAAATATAAAAGTTTCCTCCAGTTTTTTTATCCTCTTCAACCTTAATATTGAGTTTTTGAAAAGCTGGGTTGCTGGTTATTTTACGAAAGTAGTGGTCAATTGCACCCCTGGCTGAATGAATTTTTTCATCTGCCTCCTTCAACATACAAGATTTGATAATTTTACTAAGTTCTTCGACATCTCTTACTAAATTTGAGACATCAATCTTGGTTTTCTCTTGTGTCTGATATTCATCGGTTCTTTGAATTTGGTTTATTTCTTCGAGTTTATTCTTCGAGAGCAAAATGTCATAAAGCAAATTCATTATATCTGTTTTTTCTGAAATGGCGCCAATTGTAGATCGCTTACTCTTAATAGCATCTTCAATCTCTTTTAGACGTAAATCAATGTTTTTTATTTCCTTGGATAATATTACAGCAGGATCATCTTTATCGGTCAACTCTTTATGTAGAAATTGTGAAATATTATTGATTACCTTCTTTGATCTTTCTTTTTCTGTCCGAGTATCTTCATCTAAGCGAACGTGTTCCTTCTTCAATTTTTCAAAACCAGTTTTCTTTTTGTCCAATTCTCCCTGTTGTTTCTTTAACTCCTGCACTTGAGCGTTAATTTTTTCTTCCCATTCCTTTTGTAAATGTTCAAGCAAATTGGACACCTTTTCTCCACATAAGGGACAAATGTCAGCGTCAGAGGGAGCAGCTGATTCTAAAATGGAAATACCTTCTTCAATCAATTTCGCCTTCGGAGTTATTTGTTTGATTTCTTTATCAATCGCCTCAATCTCTTCAACTGCTTCTGTTATTTTATTGTCGATTTCATTTCTGTTCCCATTTTTTTGTTCAAAACCTTGAAGTTCTTTCTCTTTTGATTTAAGATTCAGGTATTGAGTCTCATATTGACTTTTGAGTGAAACCATGTCGCTTCTCTTCTTTTGTTTTTCTGATTGTTCTATCACATCAGGGGATTCTGCCCAAAGACGACTACACTCATTCTTAATATCCTTAATAAAAGACTCGGTATTTTCCCAATTAGAAGGAGAAGGGAGTGCCGTTGTTGTAAGTCCCAATAATCGGGCAAAGTCATTAATATCTTTTATGGTTGATTCCGCCAGTTCAAGGAGTTTATTTTCGTTTAATTCTTCTTCACTCAGTCCCTTCTCTTTGGCTTTACCTCTTTTATCATCTAGTTCTCTTCGCCTTATCTTTATTGCTTCTTGTACACGGGTCTGAAACTTATCAAATTCTCCTATCAGCTCTTTTTGAACCTTTAAAATATCCGATTTCTTAATACCATCAAGAATATTCCGATAATCAGATAAACCTAAGAGGCGATCCATTACATCACTCTGTTCACTTGGTTTTTGCATCACAAAGTCGTGGATGGTCTCCTGGTGTTGATATACGGTGGCAGCAAAGTCCTTGAATGAAACCCGAAGTAATTTTGCTAGTTCTTGGTCAGCTTCGTCCCCTTCTTTTTCCGTTCCATCTGCCAAAAGTACTTTTATACTTTTCCCTTTTTTTCCTTTTCCTTTGATTTCGGTTCGGGTAATCGTAAAGCTCTCTTGTTCTCCTTGGAGTTTCAACTTTACTTCTGCCTTTTCAGAATTATCATTCACAACTCTCCAAGCAAGCTCACCTGTACCCACACGTTCACGAATTCCACATTTTGCACCAACGCACTCGTCGCCATACAAACACCATTCAATTGCATTTAATACACTACTCTTACCCTGGTGATTTCCCCCATATATTAGGGCGATGGGATTGTCAAATTCGATAGGGGTCTTTTGCGTAAATCCTCTGAATCCTTCTATTTCTACTTTTTTAATCTTTAACATTGTATACCTCCATCATAGCATTTTTTCAAGATTCTCAAGCACTCCTCGGTAATTCTCCTTGATGTTAATTATCCGTCCATGCAGGGTTGATTTAATTTGCTCTGCCCCACCCTGTTCGTATGATTCACATATCTCTTCCCAAAGATTTTTCAATTCATCTTTCTTTATTTCATTTTGCACCTTCTCTTTATAAGCCATAGGTTACTCCTTTATTTTTTTAATTCATTATGTTAAAACTAAAAGTTATTGGCGATTTCATATCACTATATAATAAATCGTTACCCCAAAATCAAGATTTTTCATCCATGCCTGAAATGCCTTATTCCGGTGAAGACCATGGCGATTTTGTGTTCGTTGGCGGCTTTTATCACCTCTGGATCGCCCTTGGAACCGCCAGGCTGTATAATTGCTACCACCCCGGCTTGGGCAGCCGCATCTACCCCATCCCT
>JAEOTI010000405.1 GCA_016839955.1 Candidatus Hodarchaeota archaeon
CTAATAGGGGACGCGATACTTGGCCAAACTACTGTAGAACTAGACATTGAATCCATTGAAAAAGATCAGCGTGTACTAGAAGAAAAAATTCAGAATCAGGAAGAGTTCCAAAAAATCATATTTTATATAGAGGGTTTTAACAAAATAAATAATAGGTTGGACCAAAAAAACCTTGATAAATTACTAGAGAGCTATTCACGATTAGTGGAAGAAAGCTGAGAACTATAAAACTGAATCATAATTGATTAGTAGTTTGCAAAAACTTATCGTATAATAAACATGAAATTATGTAAAAAATTTTACTTTCCGAAATCTGTATCTAGAAAAGGGTTCAATTACTTACCAAAAAAGGTAGAAAAATCCCTCAAGCTTATTGACCAAATAAATTTCTCCTAAGATCGAAATAAAAACCGTTCAGCGTGAACTTTCATAAGTTAAGGGAAAATTACAAGGAATTTCGGTGAAAATTACCTTTTCTTATGACAGTAAAATTTAAAGATAGCCTTTTTGAAGAGTTGTGCACAGAGCAGTTGAACCACTTATTCTAATATCTCCCAGTAAAATTAAAAACTAGGGAAAACTAACATCAACAGTTCACTGCTTATAATTTTAAAACACAAAAATTGAGGAAAAAGTCATGAGATTTCAAGAAATTTCTCCATCGATGATTTTACTTCTTGTCGGTGGTATTTTGGCAATAATTATTCACCTACCAGTGGTGAATGAAATTCTACCCCTCGTTCAGTCCGACGTAACTGGATTCGATGGTACAATTGGCCTTATGGGCGGCGCTGGTGATTATGACTCTGGTGTCATTGGCGGATGGACTATGTTAGGATTAGACGGCATGATTTTGCTAATTTTGGTCATTGTTGGCGGTGTTCTATGCATTCTTCCAGCAGTTAACAAATTCCAAGTCTTCCTCCCTGAAATGGAAGTTGGCGTTCCAGGCGGTCTACCTTTCTTACTTGGTATCATTGGTGCAGTTATTCAGCTTGTAGTAGCTCTCCTTATCTTCATGGGTGATGCTGAGGATGCTGATGCATACGGAGTTGGCATGATGGACATGCCTACTGGTGCGGCAATTGGCTTTGGTTTCTACATAATGTTGATCGCTGCAATCGTTTCCGTTGTTGGCGCAGTATTGCTCTACTTAGAGGAATCAGCTGCATAAGTGAGGGAATTCCCTCCCTTTCTTTTTTTCTTTTTTAATTTCTTTTCTGATTTGATCTATTTTCAAAATAATCCTCTCTTTCCTTACACTAGTATTTTTTGAAAGAGCAATAGAAATTTTAGGTAAACTTTGTTTCTTTGATTCCCCATTCATCCAAGGCGCGAGCTAATTCAGGATATTCATCGTCATGCTCTTCTACAAAATCTTCGAAATCTTCAGAGGTTTCTTCCATGTATTTCATACAAATATTAATTGCTTGGTGAAAAGCTCAAGCTCCTGCAATTAGACCGTCTGAGAGCTTTTCCAATTTCACTATCAGAAAGGAGCTTTTCTTTTGACAGTAAAATTTAAAGATAGCCTTTTTGAAGAGAGAGGCACAGAGCAGTTGAACCATTCACTCGACGGTCTACGATTTAATAAGCTAATTCATGAAAAATAACATCAACGGTTCACTGCCTATAAAATAAAAATTAGAAAAATTGAGGAAAAAGTCATGAGACTTCAAGAAATTACTCCATCGATGATTTTACTACTTGTCGGTGGTATTTTGGCAATAATTATTCACCTTCCAGTGGTGAATGAAATTCTACCCCTTGCTAGTTGGGATTTGATAATTACTGGTGGCGTAGGTCTAATGGGTGGTACCGGCGATCTTGAATCTGATACCATTGGTGGATGGACGATGTTAGGATTAGACGGTATGATCCTATTGATTTTGGTCATTGTTGGCGGTGTTCTCTGCATTATTCCTGCTGTTAACAAATACCAAACCTTCCTTCCAGAAATGGAAGTTGGAGTTCCAGGTGGTCTACCTTTCTTACTTGCCATCATTGGTGGTGTCATCCAGCTTGTCATAACTCTCCTTATCCTCATGGGTGATTCTGAGGATGTCGATGCTTTTGGACTTGACATGTTGAGCCCCACTATATGGAATGTTGGTTTTGGATTCTACATAATGCTGATCGCTGCAATTATTTCCGTTGTTGGCGCAGTATTAATCTACTTAGAGGACTCAGCTGTATAAGCGAGGGAATTCCCTCCCTTTTTTTTTTTCTTTTTTTAATTTCTTTTCTGAATTGATTTTCTTTTCAAAATTTAGATATAACCTAGTCTTAGCGCTTCTTAATCTTTAAAAAAAAATCCTCTCTCCCCTTAAGTTTGGATTTTCTGAAAGGTTTATTGATCTTTTAGGTAAATTTTGTTTCTTTGATTCCCCATTCATCCAACGCGCGAGCTAGTTCAGGATATTCATCGTCATGCTCTTCTACAAAATCCTCGAAATCTTCAGAGGCTTCTTCCATGTATTTCATACAAATATTAATTGCTTGGCGAAAAGCTCGGGCTCCTGCTATAGGACCGTCTGGATGAGCATGAATTCCACCACCTGACCCAATTAATACATCTGCACCTATATCTTTCATTACTTCTAGAACCATTCCAGGAGTAATCCCTCCACTAGGCATTGGTAAAGTGGGTTTCAAGTTCCCAAATCGATAACGCAATGCTCTAGCAATCGCCATATAATTCGGTTTCAACATAGGCGCTTTTCCATATGGGGCTGGGAATACTACGATGTCAGCTCCAATTAAACGGACAAATTTTCCTAAAACTAAAAACGATGACATTCCTGAAAAAGGAGACTCATATATCGCTCCAGCAAAATCCATATGGGCAAGAATTGGTACTTTAATCTCAGGATCTTCTGCGAGAGAACGAAATGTGTCTAATCCAACCACTAAATAATTCATCATTAGTGCGTTTGTACCCGCATCAATTGCTTCAAATGCTCTATCTCGAACCTTATCAGCTGCATCGGTAATATTGGTTGTATAAAGAGTTTCTTCACCAGTCTCTTCTCTAACTTTGTCTACTTTTTCCATAAAGAGAGGTACTCGATCTACAATTTTATTATAAGGAGCATCCGCAATTAATTCATCATCTTTAACAACATCACACCCTCCAACCGCTGCTCGATAGAAGAGTTCTGCTCCAACTTTAGGACTCCAACCAGTATTAGGCTTAATCATGTTGTTAAGTAAAGCACGTTCAGGGACTTTGAGGATTTTTCTAATCCCTTCAATCCCAAACTTTGGACCTTTAAAATGTTCCAACCAAGGTTTAGGAAATGTAATATCGAGTATTTTAATTTTTCCACCCATACTGATATTTCCAAACAGGCTTGTGAGTAATGCGGGGATATTAGGCATCAAAAAACCAAAACTACCATCTTCCTTAGCCATGGGAAAACCAATTTGATAGACATATTGACGCTCTTTTATTTCGTCAGGAACCTCAAATTCAAAATTTGGGACCTCATAAACACCTAAAACTTTACCTGTGCACCTTGCTCTTAATTCAGGAGTATTTTCTGGAACGGGAACCCATGTTCCAGTGCTTTGTTCTTCTGCAGCAATTCTGCCAATAAACCAAGGATCTATACGAGGGGGAAGAGCGGCATAATACGTTCCAATTACGTATTCATCTGGATTGATGCTTTCCTGGAGGCATTCTGATAAATGTTCATATTTTTGAAAATAATCTTCAGGATCTGTCAAGAATCATCACATCATTTTTTCATTAAAAGCAAAATAATGAACTCTTTCAAATTCTAAAAAAGGTTAATTAGAAGAAAAGTGAAACAGAAAAAGGGAGATAGGCTTTGAATGCAAAAAAATGATCTAATAATTAAAGAAAAGCTCTGTAGTAGTATGAAAGAGCTGTATTCTCAACAATTATTGACTGATATCGGTGGTAATATTAGTTGTCGAGCTGTAGATACAGACTCAATCTGGATTACACCTTCTGGTGTAAGAAAAGACCGTGTTACTCCTGAAGATCTTTTCAAAGTCTCCTTAGATGGTACAATACTAACTAAACCTTCAGAAAACTCACGACCATCAGTTGAGCTTATTCTCCACCTAACAATCTATGAAGAAGATGAAGACTATAATGCTGTGGTACATACACACGGTCCTTATATCACTGCGTATAGTATTGCACCAGTGGACATTCCTCCATTAACATACGAAACTCAACTACTTGTTGGAGATTTGAAAGACTGTCTAGTTCCTTACGCTCCTTCTGGTTCAAAAGAACTAGCTAATGCAGTATCTGAAAATATTACAGACTCCGGAATAGCGATTATGCAAAATCATGGATTAATTGTAGCTGCTAGTTCCCTTGATCACGCAATAGTGGTTACTCGGGCGGTTGAAGAGAAAATCCGTATTTATTCCATTACAAGACAGTTAGGTGGAAAAATATCCCCTTATCCTGAGTAAATCCTTATATTACTTATTTATACGAGCATACCACTTCTTATTACTCTTGTAAAGTTGTTGAAAGGCCTTAAATCTTCTATTATAGAAATCAGTTAATTTCTTATTTGGATAGAAAGAGTGATCAATAGTTACTGCCCTTTTTATATCTTCTAAAGTATCTAATTTTCCTAATGCTTTCCAGGCAATTAGTGCTGCACCGATAGCTCCAGCTTCTTGGGGATTCTTTACTCGATTAATTTGATGGTTGGTAATATCGGCCATAATTTGACACCAAATGTCACTTTGAGCTCCTCCACCAATAATATTAAGACATTCTACTTTCCGGTAGAGATTTTCGACTGTCTCTAATGCCCAACGTGTGTTAAATGCTACACCTTCAAATATTGCTCTTAGAAGATCACGTTTATCTTGATCTAAACCGATATTAAAAAGCCCACCACGAACATTATCATCATCAAGAGGACAACGTTCCCCAAAAAGCCAGGGAGTGAACATCATTCCTTTAGCACCAGGTTCTGATTGGCAAACTAATTCGTCAAAGATTTGATAAACTCTTTCGACTTGCTGTCGTTTTTCGAGTTCATCTGTCCAATAAAGGATTTTATTTTTAATCCATTCAAGAGCCCCTGCAGCAATCTCTTGATGACCAAAGACTAAGTAAAAATCATCTGGAAATGCAGATCCAACACATCCAGTATAATGAGAGATATCCACTTTTCTATCTTTTACGTGACCCGCCACCCATCCGCTTGTTCCAATATTTATATGGAGTTCACAATCTAAAATCATTCCGGAACCTACAGCCGCGCAAGTGACATCTCCCGCTCCACATACAACTGGGGTGCCTATTCTTAGTCCTAATTCTTGTGCAATTTCTGATTGTATACCTTCTCCAATTTGATCTGTAGGCTTTTTTAAGTCTGGCAATTTATTAATATCAATTTTAACCATTTTACAAAGAGAATCAGACCATACATTTCTATTATCTCGAGTATCCATTAACCACCAAATGTATGCGAGATCAGTCGAAGTTGACATTTTACCAGTTAATTTGAAAACAATAAAGTCCTTGCAGTCCAGAAACTTGTAAGTCTCCTCATAAATCTCGGGATGATGTTTTTTGAGCCAATGGATTTTTGGGATCTGATCTTTCCCAGCTAAACCCGGTGAACCACCAGTTGTTCTGAGAAATTTCAGAATTCGTAGAGGGCTATAGCCCATAAATTTAGGCCATTTCCAAAGTTGGTGTAGGACTTCAGCTCCCCTTGCATCTAACCAGATCATAGAATTCATCAATGGTTCTCCCTCCTTATTGACAGGTAGAAGCCCTTGCATTTGAGTAGAAAATGTGATTGCTGCAATTTTCGCGGGATTAATGCTTGTTTTATCGATTAAGTATTTTGTAGTAGATGATACTGCATCCCACCAATCTTCAGGATCTTGTTCTGCATAACCATGTTTAGGATATAAAACATCATAAGTAGCTTTAACAAGGTCAATTACTTTGCCTCGTTCATCAATGAGAACGGCTTTGTTTGTACTAGTACCCATATCGTGGGCAATGATAAACTGAGAAGAATGAGACATAATAGAATCCTCATTTGTAGAATGTCATCATAGGTAATCTGTTGCCTCCTCTAGAGATTCTTCAAAGATTCTCAAAATAATATCACAGTCTTCTTTAGTAATAATCAGTGGAGGTTTAATTTTTAGGACATTTCTAAAGATTTGCTCTCGATCACTTATAATAGGAGCCATTTCTCCAAAGATTACTCCCCGTTCCTTAGCTACTTCTACAGTATCCTGCATTAAGCTATTTGCAGGTTTCTTTGATTCCGGGTCTTCAACAAGTTCAATGCCAATGAAAAGTCCTGGGCACCGGATATCTCCAATATAAGTTCCTAGATCCGTGTTTTTTTGGATTTTTTTAAGACCATTAGTCAGATATTCTCCCATCTCTTGAGTATTTTCCAAAATATTTGCTTTCTCAATATATTTTAGGAATATTAACGCTCCCGCAAACATTATCGGATTGGATCCGAAAGTAGTATGCTCTTCAGCAGGTGTAAATCCATCGAGGCCGTCAATAGCTAAAGTAGCTCCAATAGGAATTCCTCCCCCTAAAGCTTTCGTTATACTCATCATATGAGGGCTAACATCATAGTATTCCGCAGCTGTCCACCAACCAATCCGAGTAAAGGTCTGTGCTTCATCGTATATCAAATAAATCTCATTTTGTTCGCAAATTTTCTTTAATCCTTTCAGAAAGCCATTAGGTGTAGGAATATGCCCTCCTGGCCCTTGCATGGGTTCAATAATAAATCCAGCAATCCGATCAACACTTCCATATTCAATGGTTTGAGCAATTAGATCAAGACATTGAAGCTGACAATTCTCTCGTCCCTCTTGTCCAACTGGACACCGATAACAATAGGGATAAGGAACTTTCATTACCCGATCCAAACCCCAGGGACGATACCGAACCAGACTAGTTAACCTTTGAGAAAGAGTTGTAGTTGCAATGCTACTTCCATGGTATCCTCGAAAACAAGTGACAAACATCTGAGCTTCAGGCTGAGTCACTTTTTTATTGATCATAGCTAATTTCATTGCTGCTTCTAACGCCTGCCCTCCACCAGAATTATTAAAACAGACTTTTTTTAGATCAGGAGGAACTACATCAAGAAGTTTGTTGATTACTTTTATTCTAGGAATCGTAGGAAACCCATATCGTACATGGGTTAAACGAGAAACCTGTTCTGACACAGCAAAAGCTACATCAGGATTAGCAAAACCGATATTACAAGACCAAGCTTGAGCTGTACAATCCAGAAAGATGTTACCATCACGGTCTTTTAATCTAGATTGATCGCCTGAAACCATAATCTCATCATATAATGGTGTCAACGTTTTCTGATTTATACCTTCAAGTTCTGAATTGTCCAATTCTGTTAACATAGCAATAATTTCTTGTTTAGAGAAAACAAAATCTTGTGGCACAGCTTTACACCTACTGGCAAGTTATTGAGTTTTTATCCAAAGAATCTTGTGATTTTATAGAACTATTTTAATAAGAAATGCGCATAACGTCCATAAGATACCAAAAATAAAGCATTTATTAGAACATGATTTACTTATTATTGTAGTTAAAATATCTTAAAAGAACCACTATTGATTCAAATCATCTAGGAGAAAAGAAATATGTGTATTGGTTACTTCCAAGGAACAGATCCAATGTTATTAACAAAATTAAACTTGAAAGGGCATGGATCATTGCCATTAGGAAACCATTGGGATGGTCAGGGAAAATTAGTTTCCATACTCAAGAAAGGTGATGTTACAGCAGTTGTGGGTTATTTTCATAAGGTAATGCCACCATTTACAGCAGATAGACCTACGGCTCATGATCAATTACTTCCTTGTAAAACCCTTGAGATTCCTGTTTATCTCATTATACCCTCAACTAGTGATGAAGCTAGAGCTAAAGAGCTTTTGGGGGAAGCAGCAAGCTTTGTTACCTTAGTTACTCCTGAAACTGTCGAAGAAGAAATATTTAAGGGTTATCAGTACTAATTGGATACTTAACCCAATTTATTTCATTCTACTCCCCTTTTTTCCTTCCTTATTTTTCCCAAGTGGAATGTTTGACTAAAATGGATCATATTCGCCCCACATTTTACAAGATTTTACTATTGGGTGAGGCAGGAGTAGGTAAAACTGCTTTAGTCAGACGATTTGCTCATCGAATTTTCGAAAAGGACTATAAAGCGACTCTAGGAGTAGATATGATAACAAAAACCATAAAACTAGGCTCCACAGAAATTCCTATTCAAATCTGGGATTTTTCAGGTCAAGAATTGTTTGGATCTCTCCGAGCTCAGTTTTATCTCGGGGCAACTGCAGCGTTATTAATTTATGATGTGAGCAACCACCAAAGCTTTGACCAACTAGAACGATGGAATGATGAACTCATGACTAACGTTGGAAAGATCCCCCTAGTCTTAGTTGGAAATAAGACTGATCTTACACTTTTACGAGTCATATCTTCTATTGATGGTGACAAAAAAGCTACAGGTCTTGATGCGACTCATTTTACGACAAGTGCGAAAACTGGAAAAAATGTCGATAAAGTGTTTGAAACAATTGCTTCTCAAATCATCGAAGGAGATTAACGTTTTTTTAACCTAAAATTAGATTGGAAGCCGTCCTTTATCTACTTCAAGGAGAACTCCACTTTTAGCATCAATTACAACACGATTCAGATGGTATTCTGCACATGTAACGAGAAGTTCGTTTTTTCCTTCCAATGCGCGATCCATTGCCCTTGAAATGATATCGGGGGCTATTTCAACTACTTGCTGACATTGAACGCAGGGAAATGAGATCTTCTTTACCAAAGTAAATCGCCCTTCAGGCATAAATTTCAGTGATCAATTAAAGAAGTTATCTAAAAAAGGACTCCGTAGCAAGATAGGAAAAAGAATAGTCTTAAATTACTCGATTTATCGCGCTCTTTCAGAAAAACGAAGAAAATGTGATTCTTTGTTGGTAGAAGCTAGAAAATCTTGTAGAAAAAGATTGAGGTTCGATTTTTGGTCGACAAATCAGAGGTTGAAGCTAAATTAGATGCTCTTCGAAAAAAACGAAGACTACTAGAACTTGTACACTTGTACTATCATTCGGAAAAAACTATAGATGAGTTGGCTCCAGATGTGTCGAGTAGGGAAATAGAGGAATTTATTAAAGAGAATAACTATCCACCTCGACCAAAATCACCGAGTATACCAAAACATATTGAGAGACAACTTGAGACTGAACGAAAAGCGATCATACAAGAAATTACTGAATTAAGATTTTCTTTCCTAGAAAAGTGCAGTGATTTGATAATCATTCCTAGTTGGTCTAAAGCTTTGAATATTAGGCCACATGGGACATACCTCGGACAAGAAGTTTCTTCAGTTGAAATGGACTCTGTAGTAATATTAAATGACAAAACTATAGAAAAAACTATCAAAGAAGAATCTTTCTATTTGATAACAGGTCCAGGTATTTACTACACTAAATTTAAAACTGGTACATATCTTATAGTCGATTATAAAGAGATCTCTGCTGTTTTGTTACCAAAAAAATCATATGAGCAGATCATAAATTCCCCACCATTAATAGAATCTGATTTATTACGTGAATACTTTCGGGAGAATTATATTCGAATCCCCTTCTCGGTTATCTCGCAAGCCTCGGAGACTGCACTAGCATTCCTTCGTGGAGTAGTCGCTCGAAATATTTTCCATCCTTTTAAGGATCCAATTGATACATTCATCTCTTTTTGTGAGAAATTTGAACCCTATCATCCCCGTTGGGGATTAAGAGTTCTCTCAGGCCATTCAGCTCACTTTAGTGAAGTACTTGTGCGTAAAGATCTACCAAAGCAAGCTTCTGGTTATAATATTGCTAATGTTGGAATTATTCGAGTTTCAACTCATTTAAACGATTTTCTTCCTGAGTTGTTAGAAGATGTAAGTGAGGAAACAGATCTCCTTTGGGATGGTTACAAAGCCAAAGATCTCTTTTTAGAAAAGGGTTTACCAGTGCTGAGAGAATTCACGCTGTGAAATTGAACGCTATGTAACATGTATAATGTTTTCTTCTTATACATCTCAATGCAAAATATTTCATCTACTATATAAAAAAACACTCTTTCAAATTTATGATCAGAAGTTTTAAACCATTTCATTTCTTACTAAACGGCTGTACTACAGATTATTACAGTAATAAGAAAAGATAAACTTAAATTTCATAATTATTACATAAGATTAAATCATCGGAAATTTTCTTTTTTGTTATTAATTTCGTGTATTTATTAATCTGGTGTGATCTATATGCGTCGTTTAAATCTTCTAGTCTGTGGGCTTGTGTTCTTGACTGTTTTTTCACTATTCGGAACTGGTATTCAATCCTCTAGCTTAGATTTTGCTGTAATCGCAACCGTTGATGACGCTTACTATTGTTGTTTGGAAGAAGATTGTTTTGAAGATGATATTGTCTTTGAAATGAGTGTCTTTCTACCTTATTTTCGTTGGTATGATGCTTGGTGGGGCTATGAACTCGATGTTTTTGTTGGTTTAACTCTTCCTTCGGGTACTGAATATTGGTATAGGGTCAGCCTAATCGCTTACACAGACTTTTTCTTTATGGATTTCCAATGGTTCAACTATGCCACTGAGAGTGGATGGTATACTGCTCATTCCATTGGAGTTGGAAGTGATCAAAGAGCAAACGATTACATCGTAGAATATATGTTAGACTTTGATCCTCCTGGTAAGATTCCTGGAGCAAAACCTACAGTAGCTGTTGTTATTTATTAGCAATCAAATCTATGAGAATTAGTTTGTATTACTAATCTCTTTCAATGGCATATCTACGATATATTCTTTGTTTACTTTCCAAGTATTTGATTTTACATCAAAATTTCCAGGCCAGATAGGATAACCAAAACTATTATCGTCGTCCATCATCATTACGTACAAATCTACACATTCTCGATTGAAGAAATTCAAAATTTTTGGTATCTCACTTGGTGTCACATTTAACCACCAAATGAACTTATTAGTATCTTCTTCGGACAGGATAAGCCCAGACTCAAAAGGAAATAGCTTATTTTCGAGGGAAGCTTTAAGATTTTCAATAGTTTTAGTTTTTATTATTCGTCCCGCAATTAAAATTCTAGAAAATAGTTTTACTTTGGTCCGATCAAAGGCAAGATAATAATCTCGAATTATATTCTCATCTAAGAATTTCTTTTTCTCAGATATCCAGTGCTTAATTTTCCTTTCTAATTCTTCTTTCGGAATATCTTTAAGGAACTCTCTATAAATGGGAAGTTCTAGAATAAGTCTTTTGACCTCACTTTGTTTAAATCTAATTGAATTTTCTAATTTTAGTTCCTTTATGAACTCAGATCTCCCATCTGCGTTTTGTTCACCCATAAGGGATAGTTCTCGAAGTAGAATTAGATCTAGTATTTGTATTTCACTTAAAACATTTTGAATTATTGGTGTTCCCGTTTTTTTATCAATTTTTCCATTATGGAGATTATTTAGAAATTTATTGACAGAGAAATTCCATTTATTCTCCACAACGTCCCATAATTTAAAATTTAACGTTGTATTTATTGTATTCTCTTGTTTTCCATTCCATTTTTGATATTGTACAATCCATTTTTTTTCTTTTAAAATAGTAAATAACTCATCTAGAAAGCAATCTGAATCAATTGGAGTCGTAAATTGTACAAATATTCCATTTACTCCTCCAAATACTCTGACACGAAAAGTTGTATAAGGATGAATATCTAGTAATTCTTCAAATATTTCTAATCTATTTTCAGGTAGTGTGATTAGGTAGGAAACGAGATCCATACCTAGTGAATAGTGATAAGGTTTTATTGAGACTGCATTAATTACTCGTTCCTTCTGAAGCTTCTCCAGACGCCTTTTAATCGTTGGCGCGGAAACCCCTAACTCTGCAGCAAGCTGACTATCCGGTTTCAGCGGATCTTCCCATAATGCGAGAAGTAACCGATGATCGTCGTTGCTGAGAGTCATAGTTCGTTAACACCTTCTCATGAGCTGAAATTCATCAATGATGTCGCCTGTAAATCCACTTTTTTGAAATCATTTGTTAGGGAATTATTAGTTTGGGAAAAAGAAAAGTGAGGAGAGAAAGAGACTTCTTCCTCCAAAACCCATTCTCCCTGAGGCAAGATAACACTTTCGCTAACCTGACACAGATCGTTACCAGCGGGTTCTTTGGCTGCACCCGTAGGAGTCGATGAGCGGTTCGGGACTTCACGCCGCGCGTTAGGAGTCGGTGATCCGAGTAACGCGTCCGTGTCTCCTGTCTGTTTGTTCTTGGGTTTCAAATAAGTCACTCTTTCTTTCACTCGAGTTGATATTTAGTCGTGCTACTTAGTATTACAACAACGTATCGCCTGGGTTATAGTCAAACTCCATCGGTGCATGACTTGAAGGTGGCTGATAGGGATAGTTCGCTGATGCCCAGTCGAATGCCTCTTCCATGGTAGTGCTTGCACTAGATCCGAACTGGCCAATTAAACCGGCTTCAAGGAACCAATATGTCCACATACCATTTTGATGAGATCCATCATCCCAACCGTAACCATCTTCTGTACAAGTGGTTGCACAGTATAGATTACCAATTGATGATAATTCTGGACCCATACCTCCAGAGTAACAATGGTCAATGAAGATGAAAATTTCTTCACCGTTAGCTCCAGAAAGGTCATCTCTTAGTTCAGTATCGTAGTAACACCCAGCAGAACCGCTACAGTCCCACATACACAAATAACTACTGCCTGAACCATCACCAGAACCGTGACCAGAAGTCGCAAAGACTATATGATCGCCTGGTTGGGCGTGAGCCATCAACTCAACAATGGCATTTCTCACATTAGATTCTGTGGCATATCCATCGTGTCGAGGATAGTCACTTGTGTGTCCATCGCCGTACACATGACATTCGTAACCTTGACCTATGAGATAGTAATACCAATCAGTAGCATCCTCATCACAATAGGAAAGGTCACTAATGGATGAATAGTCAGAGATTCCTACAATAATGGCGTATTTACCACCAGTACCCCATTCACTTCCACCACCGCCATAAGTTACGGTAACAGTTAGTTCATAAGATCCAGTACCACTATAGGATCGTACCATGATGTACCAGGTGCCTTCACCGGGATTGGGGTAAGTAACATCTTCACCACTGGTCGTATACCCTCGCCAATCATAAGTACTGGTTGTGGGTTCAGCTCCTAGACGTCCATAGAGGTCAAAATCCGCACTACCACAGGTAAGAACGGAATGCATGATTTCTCCATTTGGACCAACTTCAATAGTCCACATTTCTGTGTCATATTGAGCAGCTAAACTGCTTTGAACCGGTACACCGTTTTCTAACTCATTACCTCCACCGCCCCCATTTGAGACAGTGACCGTGTTTGTATCATCTGCATAATTACCTGCAGCGTCCCAAGCACGACAAGTAATGGTGTGTGTACCATCGGACTCGAGGGTGGTGTCCCATGTCCATGAATAGGGTGATGTTGTATCATCTACCCACGAACCAGAGTCAATTTGACATTGAACCTTGGTTACGCCCACATTGTCACTAGCGGTAGCAGTTATACTAACTGTACTACTTACTGTGGCGCCATTCGATGGATTGGTAATGGTCACACTTGGGGGAGTTGTATCACCGCCACCTGCGTTATCAATGATTAAATTATTGCAGTAGAAACTCCTGGAACGAGTTGATGTCCTGTAAGCTCTAACATGCAAAGTATAGCCATTATCATTATCGAAGGTTTCTGTATCCCATGTGATTTGCCAGTGATTACCACCTACATGAGTCATCGTGAAGTAATCAGTTAAGGCGGAACCATCTTTAAGAACCCTAATCCTTGCGTTAGCAAGTTGTCTACCTTTGTAATCACCGTAGAAATCAACAACCACTTGACCTGAGACTGTTTCTCCATCAGTTGGATTGACAAAATAGCAATTATATGTTGCTCTAGAGTCGTTTGAGGACTCAGTTGCTGCTGCTATTGGCTCAAATGAGCTCAACAGAAACAAACCGAGTAGCATTACACTAATTGTAAGCAATGTTGCTTTATGTTTCAAACTACCTTACCTCATAATCGGATAAAATAATCCGGGGGAGTTATCTAACTAATAATTTTATCATTAAAAAACATATTGCTTATTATGTTAAAATGTCGTGTTAGTAGATCAACTAAAAATTGAAATTCAATAAAAAATTCGAATATAAAGTCAGATCAACATATTAGTTGCATTAAAATGTCAAACGTTTCTACAACTAATATGAAAAAAAAGAAAGTGGAAGGCGAAAAGAGAAACCTCCTGTCTTACGACAAGAGGGACCTCACTGAAGACCCTCTCCCAGAGGAAAGATAGCACTTTCGCTGAGATGACACAGATCGCTACCGACAGGTTCTTCTGCTGCACCCGTAGGAATCGATGAGCGGTTCGGGACTTCGCGCCGCGCGTTTGGAGTGAATGATCCGAGAGCGTCCGTGCATCCTGACCATATCTCTTCGGGTTTCAGTCGAGTCACTCTTTCATTCGCCTTCAAGTTGTTATCGTTCAATAATTTGAGTTACACTACCTAGAGCGTTGTATCCCCTGGATTATAGTCAAATTCCATCGGAGCATCGCCAGATGGAGGTTGATAGGGATAGTTCGCTGATGCCCAGTCAAACGCCTCTTCCATGGTGGTGCTTGAACTAGATCCAAAATGACCGATTAAACCGGCTTCAAGGAACCAGTATGTCCACATACCATTGTTGTGAGAGGAGTCATCATAACCATAGCCATCTTCTGTGCAAGTAGTTCCACAGTAAAGATTTCCAATAGATGATAATTCTGGACCCATACCTCCAGAGTAACAGTGGTCAATGAAGACAAAGATTTCTTCTCCATTAGCACTCGAGAGGTCATCTCTTAGCTCAGTATCATAGTAACAACCAGCAGAACCACTGCAATCATACATGCAGAGGTAACTACTACCTGCACCATTACCAGAACCGTGACCAGAAGTTGCGAAGACAACATTATCGCCCGGTTGAGCGTGGGTAATTAATTCTACAATAGCAGCACGGACAATAGCTTCTGTCGCGTAACCATCATGGCGGGGATAATTTGCGGTATGGCCATCACCATAGACATGGCACTCATAGCCTTGACCTGTCAAGTAGTTGTACCAGTCAGTCGCATCCTCATCACAGTAGGAGAGATCACTGATTGATTGGTAATCGGAAATACCGACAATGATGGCGTATTTACCACCATCACCCCAATCACCGCCACCACCACCATAAGTGAGGGTAACAGTTAGCTCATAAGCTCCAGTACCACTATAAGATCTTACCATGATGTACCAAGTACCAGCGCCGGGGCTAGCAAACGTGACTTCTTCTCCACCGGAAGTATAGCCACGCCAATCATACGTACTGGTTGTGGGTTCAGCACCAAGTCGACCATAAAGGTCAAAATCAGCACTTCCACAGGTCAATACGCTGTACATGCTTTGACAGTCTGATTCTACTTGAATTGTCCACATTTCTGTGGCATATTGAGCAGCTAAACTACTTTGTACTGGAACACCAGATTGCAGCTCATTGCCGCCACCACCACCATTAGAAACAGTCACAGTGTGCTGATCATAGTTGTTGTTGCCAGCAGCATCATAAGCTGTGGCTCTGACAGTGTGACTGCCATCAGAATAGCTAGTGGTATCCCAGCTATACGAATAGGGTGATGTGGTGTCTGTTGTTTTTAGACTACCATCAATAAAGAATCGGACTTCAGTAACACCAACATTATCTGAAGCAGATGCTGTCACAGAAACTGTTCCACTTACTGTCGCTCCATTAGAAGGATTTGTAATGGAAACAGAAGGAGGAGTTGTGTCAGCTGATTGATAAGTAAGTGTGACTGTCAAAGTATAAGGCCCAGAGCCAGAATAGGATCGTACCATGATATACCAGGTGCCTGCACCAGGATTGGCATAATTAACTTCTTCACCACCACCGGTGTAGCCTCGCCAGTTGTAGGTACTA
>JAEOTI010000406.1 GCA_016839955.1 Candidatus Hodarchaeota archaeon
AAAAATGCCAGACTCTTTTCCGAAAAAGAACATGTGACTCCATACATCTGTAAAAATCTCACAGAATTTAACGTTATTAATTTTAAGCATAGAGAAGATTTAAGTCACTGGAGATGGACACTTGACACCAATGATGATTGGCTGTTCATAAAAACAATCTATGAAAAACTCTACAAACCAGATTCTTTTTTCTATATGGAGGATGTTATTGAATTCCTTAAAATCAATCCCCAAATAATAGAAATTAATAGTAATACTAAAAGAAATATTGGTTACACCAAATCATTAGAAAAAGATTTTATAGAAGAGAACGATGATGGTAGAATCCATTAAACGTATAAGTGAGAAAGAATGTCAATATGTTTCAGAGGTTCTGGATAGCTATTTTAGAACATCATCTGGTAGTATAATGTCTACCAGATTAGAAAAAGCATTTGCTGAAAGATTTAATGTAAAATACGCGATCTCACACATCAATGGAACAGCTACTCTTCATTCTGCGTTAGCAGCCGCAGGAATTGGAAGCGGGGATGAGGTTATTGTCCCTCCATTAACAATGTCAAGTACCGCTTTTGCAGTCCTTCATGAAAATGCTGTTCCAGTTTTTGCGGATATCGATCCAGACACCTTTTTAATAACTCCAGAAGCAATAAAAAAAGTCATGACTCCCTACACAAAAGGAATAATCACGGTAGCTCTTTATGGGCTCTCTCCAGACATGGATTCGATTATGAAATTAGCTGAGGAATATAATCTGGTAGTAATTGAGGATGATGCTCAATGCTTTTTAGGAAAGTATAAAGGAAAGATTGTTGGAAGCAGTGGGCATATGGCCAGTTTCAGTTTTCAAAATTCAAAGCACATTACAAGCGGTGAAGGAGGTATGTTAATCACGAATAATGAGGATTTAGCTAATAAGATTCGGAGATTTTCTAGCCTTGGATATGCGGGTGTTGGTGCTGGAAAAGGAAAGATCACTAAAAAGGATATTCAAGACCCAAATTATGAGCGTCATGTAAGCCTTGGTTGGAACTATAGAATGCCAGAATTATGTGCCGCAGTTGCTTTAGGCCAACTCGAAAATATAGAGAGATTAGTGCAAATAAGATTAAAGATAGCGCAGATGTATGAAAAAATAATTACAGAGTGCGATTGGTTAACTCCTCAATTAGTACCAGAAACATGTGAATCTTCTTATTGGACTTACGCTGTAAGGTTAGATCATCCTTCAATTAGTTGGCATGAGTTTCGAGATCAATATTTGAAATTGGGTGGGGATGGAGTATATGCAGCGTGGCAATTAACTTACTTAGAACCCGTATTCAAAAATCTAGCATTAGGAAAAAGAATGATATGTCTGAGAAATCCGATCTATTCAGGTACCCTGCAAAAATATGCATCAGGATTGTGTCCTGTAGCTGAAGAAATACAACCAAAAATGTTACAATTTAAAACTAATTATTGGGATTTGGAAATTGGAAAAGAAAAGGTTAATGCTTTAGCAGAGACAATTGAATTTTTTAACTAGTTTGAATAGGGTTTCAAATCAAACGAGAGATGATAAAACACCTCACACCACGCACTAAAATTTACGTATGAAATTAAATAATCTTCAAGTAAAGGTAATTGAGTATGTCTAGGATTCAGAACAACCTCTAATTATGGGATTTTAGGGTCAGCTTGATGAAGTATACACGTACTAAGAATTTAAACATCTCTGAAATTACGTTAGGAACAGCTCAAATTGGAATGGAATATGGTATTGCAAATATAACTGGCAAACCAACATTAGAAACAGCTTACAAAATTCTCCAATTAGCCATTGACTCTGGGATAAATTGTTTTGATACTGCTCCAATATATAGGGATAGTGAAAAAATTTTGGGTTCTTTTTTAAACGAGGAAACCAAAGTCTCGAAATCCCCTGTTCTAATAGCAAAATTACCACTTATTCAAGAAAATACTCACTTAGATTTTAATAAAGTTGAAAGTGAGGTATTTAGTTATGTTCGATATTCATTGGATCAACTGAAAATCAATAGAATTCCCATATACCTTCTCCATAATGTTTCAAATTTGTATTCTCATAATGGTTTGGTTCTCGATACTCTTCTAAAAGCTAAAGATCAAGGATTGATAGAATATTTAGGAGTTTCTGTTTACACACCAAGAGAAATATATCAATCACTTGATATAGGAGAGATTGAAGTGATTCAAGCTCCATTCAATATGTTTGATCAGCGCTTGCTTAATGAAGGACTTCTGAAAAGTCTTGATAACAAAAATCTCATTGTTTTTATCAGAAGTATTTTCCTTCAAGGTCTTTTTTTTCTTAATCCAGCCAATTTGCCTGAAAATCTGCAAAAAGCAGAAACATTGCTTAAAAAACTACAAAAAATTTCTATTAGAGAAAATATCAGCCTAGAAGAACTTGCGTTTAATTTTGTAAGAGATTTTTCTGGAATTACAAGCGTG
>JAEOTI010000407.1 GCA_016839955.1 Candidatus Hodarchaeota archaeon
ACAGATATCCTTTGATACACAAATGTACAGGTCTCTAATTATTAATTTTAATTATTCTGCTTAAATACTTACTTTTCATTAATTTTCTCATTTAAAACAAAACTTTTCAAAACAAAATTCTAATTTTAAGATAATAGAAGAAGATTTTTAGCTATTATATTGTAAGAAATTGCTATATTCAAGAAAAAGGTTCGTCTTAACTTTTATACCATAGTCGATGAAATTTAATTTATCTTCAAAACAATCCTTGGATATTCTTCTTTCCACTCGAAAAAAAAGGTGCAATATAATGCAAACATTAGTAATTATTAACCCAGCTGCTGGAAGCGGTCGTTCGGAATCTCAAATTCCACTAATTAAGAAAACACTGTTAAAAATGGGATTTGAGGCTGAGTATGAAACCACAACTGCACCAAATGAAGGAACAAACATTGCTTTACAAGCAGCAAAAACAGGCTCTTATGAAACCATAATCGCTGTAGGGGGTGATGGGACGGTTAACGAGGTTGCTAATGGTTTAGTTGGTTCAAATGTGCTACTTGGGGCAATACCTGCTGGTACTGGAAATGATATTACTTCTGCTCTTGGTATTCCAATGGAAACCGTTGCAGCTTGTCATTTATTAAAAAAAGGGAAAACACGTAAAGTGGATATGGGATTAGTTACTGGGAGAAACAGAAAACGATATTTCATTGGAGTTTCTGGAATTGGTTTTGATGCAGAAGTAACTAAGAAAGCTAATGAAACCAGCAAAAGGTATATGACAGGAACTTTACCTTATGCTATTTCTATTTTTCTAGTACTTTCTAAATACTCCCCTATTCAATTTAAAATCAAGATTGGGAATTATAATGCTATTCCTTTTGAAGCAATGATGGTTTCTGTTGGCAATGGTCCAATGTATGGTGGCCATATGAAAATTTGTCCTGAGGCACGTCTAGATGATGGTCTCTTTGATCTCGTTATCGTTGGCAATGTACCCCGATTTCATTTTATTCGATTATTTCCTCATGTCTATGAAGGAAAGCATATTCGTCACCATTCAGTGGCTCTAAAAAGGTTTAAATCTTTTGAACTCTCAGGTGATCGAACCACTCTTGTTCAGGTGGATGGTGAACTTTTAGGTTACTTACCTATGAAATTTAAGACAATTCCTGCTGCACTAAATGTTATCACAGGTGCAAGTCCTTATTTTACTAGCTAATATTTAAGAGGAAGTCTTTTCAAGAAGAGAAAGTGCTTTTTTAATTCTTTTTCGCTGTTCTTCATTAGCATTCATTAACAGGACATCAATATACTCCAGTTTTGTGACAACGTCTTCATCAATAAATCCGGCACCTAATCTCCAGTTTTGATCGAATGGATCTATAATAAATCCGTGTTTTGCAATATCCTTAGTAATCGCACTCATGTTACGAGGTGCAAACCGACCAGCTTTTTCTAATAATGTTCCTTGTGCTTTCTCTTGTAGAAGGATAGGGAAAGAATAGTCATTGTCTTTGAGTTCACCAAATCCTAAAATATCTACACATTTTACTAAGAAATCTCTTTCTGACCCATTACGCAATAATCCTGGTAGTGGAAGATCCTGAAAAAGGGTTTTAAATTCAATTACTGCGATATAATGAGTTGCAAGAGATGCGAGAGATACCTTCTTTTGTAAATATGGTTTTACGATTACTCTCTCCCATTGAAGCGTTCTCATTTGAAACTCAAATGCAAAGAGGGCAGATTGGCCACCTTTAGTAATTCTTTGTGGCTTCCCTTCACGTTTAAATCCACTATTTACCTTTTTAACCTCTTCTGCTGAAAGAGATCGTCCCTCTGTAGAAGATAGAATTGCCTTTAGAAGAATTAGACTATCATGTAAAATTTTCCGATCTTGGTCACTATAATTAGTCTCTGTTAAAATTAGATTGTAACCTTGCTCCCTGAAGTAAGGAGCTTGTGACATTGTCATTAAATGACCACCAGGAGATTATTATTAAGACACCAAGTAAAACTAATTAGTACATTAAATCACTCGCTAGTAAAAATATATTTGATTATGCAACTAAAAGAGTTCTTAAATTACCAATAAATTTCACAATTTGAAGGAAGAACTAATTTATTTTGAAAAAGGTCTCCTAATAAAACAAAATTAAATGATGAAAGTGGAATCGCTTGCGTTCATATAATGAATATTTAAAATCTGAACAAATTGAAAGAATACAAAGAATGTTTTCACAAAATGATATTTATTATCTTTACACCAATGAAATACCTTCTTCTCTTTCAACTCTTTTTCATGCTACCCGTTATGTTAGTGGAAAAAAGATAACCAAATTTATCTCAGATAAATTTAGTAATAAGAGCTTAGAAGAAATTCCATCGATTATTGGACAGCTTTGCGAAGATTTCGTTCATCTTGGTAATATTTCAAATTTCATTCAAGCAGTTACAGGAATTCACCCACAGACTAAAACAGATAAGGATACTAAATGGCTCATTCACACCTTTAAACTCTTAAAATCTGTTAATCAAACAGAATTAGAGTCAATACCGAGTGTTAATAATCTGAATTCGTTATGTCACGAGATGGAATCTTCTATATATGTCTTTGAAGGAAACGAAAGAAAAATAATGCGACCTCCATCTGATCTTGAACTTAATTTGTTATCACACTATTTTCGAATGAATTCACAATATTCAGAGGATCTTTATCAGATTTTAGGGAAGATTCTGCTAGCAGGGATTCTTCATCCTTCCCTAAAGAACCAGAAGAGAAACAACATACTTACATCTTGTACAATGTTATTTCTGGAAGCAGTGGTAGATTTAAACAATGAAACCAACATCGAATTAAAAAAACACTACATTTCTTTTCTTCGTGCTGCGAAGCAGATATTCTTTGAGGTATTTAGAGGGGAACACTTCAAAACAAATATTGGAATGCCACTTTATGCTTCAACTTTTAGTTTAAACAACAATAAAACGTTTTTATCAAAGTATAACAGATTTATAAACGATTTTTCAAAAAGATATCTACAAACTCATTAATTGGAAGTGCATTATGCAATCTACTTAGGTTGTATCTCCACTGTTCGATATTACTACTAATTTGGGAATAAAATCTAATCCAAGTTCTCCCTTTAGCTTTTTTTGTCCTTTTTGCAAAGAGAAATCAATCTTACAATTCAACTTCTTCTGAAATGTCGAAACCTTTTTTGCACATAATCAATTTAGGAAATATTGGGGAGAAGAATAATTTCCAAAGGGTGTTTCTTTTGGCTGCTGAACAAGATCAAACTAAACTCTCAGAAAAAGAACTTGAAGAACTCCGTGAGAGCTTAGAGCTACTTCGAGCCGAACGTGATGTCCTGTTCTCTAGACTTCGGGTTGTTGAAAAAGAAAGAGATACTTTTCGACAAAAACGAGATGAATTAAATAAATCAACATCTGAAAGCTTTGGAAAAGTGCGAGATCTTAAAAAGAAGCGTGATGAAACCAACGAGACCATTAGTGGTCTTAAAAGCATGAGAGATAGTGTCTTAGACGAAATGCGACTTTTAATCGAGAAAGCTAAGGCGTTAAGGGAAGAAATTCCTGAAGAAGGAAGAAGTCCACAAGGAAGAGCTGACTCGAGACGAATGCGGGAAGAAATCGAGGATTATGAATGGAAGATTCAAACTACTGCAGGAATGAGTGTTGAAGAAGAACGAATGATTATGTCTGAAATTTCACGTCTTTCAATGCGCTTAGGAGAGCTTGAAGCAAGTGAAGATACGCTTGCTGCTCTTAATAAGATAAATAAAGAAATCTCTAACTTAAAAGGTTATTTAGATGATTCCTGGGAACAACTCCGGGGATTAGTATCAATAAGTCAAGAACGCCATCAAAGGTTAACAGAACTATATGGTGAAGGCCAAAAAACCAAACAAGAGGCTGATCATTTTCATCAAGTGTACATTGAACGGGCGGAAGAAGTTCGTGATTTACGTGAGAAAGTTGGGAAGTTGAGTCCGCATATCCGTGAAAAGTCTGTAATTGTGAGGAAATTCCAAACTGAACGAAAACAATTCGAAAGAAGAGTTCGTGACGTTGAAGTTCAACGTGTCATGGACGAAAAAGCGAAAAAATTAGTAGGTCGGATGGAGTCTGAAAAACAACGTGGAAAACGGACACTCACTTTTGAAGAAATGAAAGTCTTAATGAGTCAAGGGAAAGTCTTCTCTGAAACTGAAGAAGCTGAATCTGAATAATGTAGATCTAAGTCACCATTTTCTTTTAGAAGTTGATCAAAGAATCTGTCCACTACGAATAGTTAGGATTCGGTCAGAATGTGTTTTTAATGCCTCATTGTGACTTACTAAGAGAACTGTGGTTCCTCGGCGAGACTCTCTCTTTAAGAGACGCATGATTTGTGCAGCAGAGTCTTCATCGAGGTTACCTGTTGGTTCATCAGCGAAAAGAATCTTGGGACGACTGATCAAGGCTCGAGCAATTGCAACTCGTTGTTGTTCTCCTCCAGAAAGCTCATCTGGAAAATGGCTCATTCGGTCATACAAGCCTACTTGCTTAAGGAGGCCTATTGCTCTAGTCCGTAATTCTTTACCAGAAATCTTTGTAGGGTATAGGGGAAGCTCGACGTTTTCAACAGCGGTCAAAGTAGGAATGAGTTCCCAAGTTTGAAAGATAAATCCTACATTTTCTTGACGAAATTGAGCAAGTTGTTCTTCATCCCATTCTACAATATCTACACTTTCATCAAATACAACTTTCCCATCAGTGGGTTTATCTAGTCCTGATAGAATATTTAGAAGAGTTGATTTACCAGAACCTGATGGCCCAAACACCATCACAAATTCACCAGGTTTTAGTGTAATATCAACATGGTTGAGGGCGTTTACAATGTCGGTTTTCCCACGTAGGTACTCCTTTGTGAGATCCCTTCCCTTAAGAATGGTTGCTTCTTCTCCCATTACTTTCACCGCTCCTTAAAGATTTCTATTGGTCGAACTGATATTGTTCGCCATGAAATTAAAATTGAACCTGGTATGCAAGTAAGAACTATAACAGATCCTGAAATAAGAATTGTAGTGGATGGGAAATAGGGGAGAAACATAAAAGATGTAAATAGAGATGGAATATATGCTGAACTCGCTGTTAATCGGTAGAATGATTCAATAAGAATTGCTGCTACAGAGAAACCAAAGAATTCTACAGTCAAAATTTCTGATAAGAGAGTAATACGTACGTTTCTACCATTAAATCCAATTGCTTTTAAAATAGCAACCTCACGACGACGGAATCTGGTTATTAAATAAGCATAAAGAGTCGCAACGATGATTCCACCAACTATTCCTACAATAAATGAGAGTAAGTCACGGTCTCTATCGCTAGTTATTGCATCACGATCCACATTACTTGGTGTCCAATCACCATAAGTAGCAGTGTCGACTCCTATTAACCCTAATTCTTGATTTACTGTGTCAATTGTATCGTAAGCTTCACCTGTTAAAATTTCCAGTAAGCCACCTTTTGCAAGAAAAATAACTTCATAAAATGAGACATCAGCTATGTTGCTTTTTCCTAATATTCCAAGAAGGTCGTCAAAAGCAGGATTTGAGACAATTAGCCAGTGAATTCTCATTTCTGGTTTTCGAGAGAACAATCCCGTAATTTTAACGGCTTTAGAGTCGGTAAGGTTGGAAAAAGTAATTCTATTTCCTACTTTCAATGAAGCAGATAAATTCGAATTTGGTTCAGACCAGTTTAAAGGAACTACAAATCCTTCACTAATCATAGCTTCATTATTATTTTTTAGAAAACAACCCGATTTAAGTGAATTTGGTTTTACTTGTGAAAATGACCATTCTGAGTCTGCATCAATTCCCAATATACGCACTGAAGGTGAAGATCCACTTGGAAAATCAAAATAGCGTATAGGATGAATGTCTACTTTACTTCCCCCTGCTACGGCAAATATTCTGTCTTTTACACTATTATATTGTGCATAATTTATGGAATAATCAGAATTTTCTTTTATATTGATTCCTCGTTGATCAATTAAATTCTGTTTGCTATATGTATCAAATGTACCGACGAGAAGAATCGTTGCTCCAGAAAGGATCCCAAAGATTATCACAAAGACCAATAAACGCTTTCTTGCCCTTGTTGCAAAGAGAACACTTTTCCTCGCGACTCGAATTGACCCCATGAGTTACACCCTGAGAAATTAGGAATGTTTGGTAATGATAAGGACTCCAATGTCTAATAAATGCTCTTCTTAAATCTAAGTAAGCTTATCTTTTATTGATCTAAAGATATTTTCCAAATAGCTTGAAATTCTTAAGGCATTAAATAATTCTCATTTTTTCAAATAGATGTCTCTTTGGTCTAATAAGTAAGAGAACATACGTTTTATTTGAATTGTTAAAGATTCTTCGCGATCATAGACTAAACTAGAATTAAAATCTTTAAATATAAAGAAAAACCAATCCTTAAGTTATTGAATTATTAATCAGAAGATTAAAAACTTAATAATATTCAAAATGATGTTAGGCAATACAATCTAACTACTTCGTTCAACAAGTCTTAAAATTAAACAAGTATAAAATTTCAATTGTAATCATGAATAATGGAGATAATTTAACATGGCATCAAGAAAAATGATGATAGGTCTTGTATTAACCATTCTTGCAGTAATATTTATTGGAATTCCTTTTACAACCATGCTCTCTGGTGTTTCATCTACCGAAGATATGGGTGGATCCAACTATGAACCCGCCATAGGGTATAGGATAAACTTTCAGCGCGGTTTTTCTCCTCTCATTAAACTTGATGTCTCAGTTATGAATTTACAAAATGGATTAGTAATACAGTTAGCTGTTTATGATTCAGAAGGTAATAATGAGCGAGTGGGTGGGTCCGCTACTGTTAGTGGTGGAAAAGCTACTCTTAGCTTCATTGAACTTGGAGGACAAGCTACACCAATTGGTCTAGCCAAACCAGATTATTATATAACCGTAACCGGTGGGGGAGTAACATCAAATTTAACAACCGGTGATGTAGAATATACTGTCACGCCCATTATTACATGGTTGCTTGCGCCTCTATTTTTAATCATTGGATTAACTCTTTTATTCATGGGGCGAGGTGAAGGCGAACCTCGTGCACGCCGGTCTCGAGGTCGGGCTCAAGTAACTTTTGGCGAAGACGCTCCAGAACCCGTCTTAGGTGCCGGAAGAAAACCTGCGAAGAGGAAAAAGAAAAAGAAGAAGAAAGGAACTCGTCCAAAAGCAAAGGCTGTTGGTGTCCCCCAAGTAAAAGCTTCCCGTTGTCCTTCTTGTGGCGCTGTAGTACCTGCTGGACAAATGTATTGCCCATCCTGTTATGCAAAGGTCTAAAACTAATAGAAAAGTGCTTTTTGAGCACTTTTCTTTAATGAGAATCCAAGAATTGTTATTGACCGGAAAATAGTGCCTTTGGATGAACAATTGTGGTATCAGGCATAATACTAGCTAGGTTTCGACGGCGATATTCAGATAAAAATTCACTTGGTTCGAGTTGAGCGATAACACTTGCTTCTTCAACAGTTGTTTTTTTCTCTTTTAGTAGGTTGAAAGCGATTTCTAGTTTAGTCTCAGCAAGTCCACTCTCAAGGGCTTGTTGTAGAATTTTTTCTCGGCTAACGCCAGAAAGGTTAACTAACTTATCGATTTCTTTCAATAAGGTCGAGTTAACCTCTATTTCTAAGTGAACTTTTTCTGACATTTATTCTCGCCATCGCTTAATTATACTCATCTTTTTCTAAAAAACCTATCCGTACAGATTTTGGTTGAATTTCTAGTTTTTATACTATATATGTATTAACTAATTCACCCTTTTGTTTCAAATGTTATCAAATGATAGTATCAAACAATTCAAAGTAAATTTTCAAGGCAGTCTCTCCAAACTATTTAAGGACAACCACCCTGCTCAAATATGAGAGAAAAAAGAATGGCAGTGAGTTGTCGAACAGAAGAGACCTGGCTAAAACCGACTCCAACGCTATGAGCATTAGCCTGTTCGTCCAAAAACCTTTACAACGAAGCAAATTACCTGGTTCGACACTGGTTCATTAAGACTGGGGAGTGGA
>JAEOTI010000408.1 GCA_016839955.1 Candidatus Hodarchaeota archaeon
GTCTCATCTTATTGAATTTCCAGATTTAGATGAAGTTGAAATTAAACTTGTGAAATCTCCAGAAATTATCAGAAACAGTAATCGAGAGGATTTAATCAATAAAATATCTTCTTGGTGGATAGAATGTTTAAATGAACTCCGAAGTATTTCAAACAATCGATTACGCAGCTATTGGAAATTTACGGAGATCAATGATCAACAATGGGAAGCTCTATTAAGGCAGGATGATAATGAACAATATCAACATCAATACATAGAGCAATTAAGAGGTACAAAAGCAAAAAATTATCAGAAAAACATTCTAAACCGAGAAAAATTTCTGAAAAGGTTAGAAATAGAAATATTTTCCTTTCTCGAATCAGAGCTTCTAATTGCGCCTCAAGTACCAATTATTAAAACTCCTAGTATTGAGGATTCAACTCTTCCAAGTTTAGAAGTCAGTAAGGAACCAAGTGAAACGTTCCGTCTTGAAGAGATTAGTGAACCACTAGAAGAATGGCTTGGAACATTATCTCTAGGTGATCGACACTTTGTTGATCTACTTCTATCCAAATTTAATCAAGGTGAGAAGGTTGCACCTTTTGAATTTGGACTTGATATGGGCTTACCAACCCAAAAAACAGATTATTTCTTTGAATATATCAAGAATTTTATACCAGGGATCTATCAGGTTGACACTGGAAAAACAACAGACCATTTTTTAGAATTAGTTGATTCTTCTTGGCTTTTGATTCATGGAGACAATGTTACGCATCCTGTTCTGAAATATATGTACGAGAATCAAAAAACACGACTCTCTGCTATAGAGATCCAAAGGATTTTCAGTTTTTCAACTCGAAAGACAGCAGAATATAAAATCAAGAAATGGACAAAAAGAAACCCAAAACTTCAATCTGAATTCATAAAACGAGAAATACCTGTTTTTCAATTAGATAAATCAAGATTACTTGAACTAGAAAAGAATCAAGACGCTTTAAAAACATCAGCTCAAAAGAAACAATATAAAAAGATTAAGAATTGTTCAATATGTAAATATGGTCGAAAAATTGCGGTTTTCAAACGAAAAAGGCCTCGTGGGAAAAAATGGTTCTGCCTAGCTTCAAAACCTCATGAACTAAAAGAAATATTCATTCTTGAGTCAATCCCAAGTTGGTGTCCTCTTGAAGATAATTCTGAAACTACTGTTCCTGCTTGTATAACCTGTCAATTTGTTGTACTTGAGGTTCAACAAAAGAGAGTTTATCAACTCCAGTTTAGTTGTCAAGCTGGTGTTTCAGAAAATAAAATAGGAAAAATAGGCATTTTTTGTTCCTATTACAAGGAGAGATTATGTTGAAGGGTAAACCTTTCCGTTTTTGTTCAAAATGTGGGGGAATCATTACACTAGACAATAATTGCCCTATATGTAATGAAATCAAATTTTTTAAATCTGTTAATACTTTAGAACCTTTGCTGCCTCTTCCAGTAGGCTTAAAGAAGAGTAAAAAGGTTCCTATTGGGGAAATAACAGAAACAACAGAATTAGATGTTCCTAGTGACAAAACAAGCATTCAAGAGTTGGAGACTCCTAGATTTCTGAAAATAGATGAAGGGGATCCACTTATCTGGTTTCAATGCCCAGAATGTGACTTAAAGTATCGAAAAGTAGCTGTTTTGACCTGTAAAATTGATGAGAAGTCGCAACTTTATGGGGATTGCAACCACATGTTCAAAGCTATTTTACCTTCTTCACTAGTGGAAGAAATATTGGAAAAGATAGGAAAGAAAGGATGATTATTGAGAATCAGAAGGAAATATTACCATTCGATTGAATTTTATATAATAATTTTTTGAAGGTCTTTGGAAGTCATTAGTTTATCAGGAATATTGGATGGATCGAAGGATAATGGATGGGTAGCTTGATCCCAAATCATTTGTTGGCGCTTTACCCCTTCTAATTCAACGAGCATTTTACATCGTTCTGTATGAACACAATTACTACAATCTTTACAATGAAAAAGTGAGGGGTTAAATCCCTTTGTTGTAATAAACTGTGATATCAATTGTAAAACCTCGTTAATTGTGGTTGGAGTATATTCGACTGCATGAATACCGTTAGGTGTAATAATCTGAACTTTTTGAATAGACACTGAATAGCGAGTTTGAACGACCATTGCTGTCAAGATTGCTTGTGTTTTTGCAACTTGGAGAAA
>JAEOTI010000409.1 GCA_016839955.1 Candidatus Hodarchaeota archaeon
CATATGAATGATAGGCAATAATCGATAGCTATGAATCATAGACTATAGGCTATATATAAATTTTTGGATGCTAAGAAAAAAAGTGAAAAAAGTCCTAAAATGTGTAGTATTAAAGTGTTTTAAAGAGAATTTACAGTAATCGAGTTTCTTTATGAGTTTACAAATTCTCAGCAGTTAAGAACAAAAGATGTACTGCTTGAGAAGCGATAACTTCAGCACATTGCGACCTTTCCATACTATTAGCTTAAAGACTGTTTTGAGTTAAAATTTTTAGGTCGTGAAGGCACAGTTCTCCACCCCTTTTTTGACGTTTTAGATGGAGTTTGACGAAATTGAATTTAATCTTCGAAGAGATCTTTACCGTTTAATCTTTGCTGTACTTTTTCCTTACGAACATCTCTTTCAAATCTTGTCATTTCCTCTTCTACTGATTTATTATATGTCCTTATTCCTAACATTCCTATCAGTCCAAAAGTACATAAAAATAAAAGACTAAAGAATGAAATCGCCATACTATCTTGCATTTCAGATGCGATAAACGGAGCATCACTTATAGCTCCTAAACTAAAATAAGCATGCCACATACCAATAGTTCCTACAACCATGGCTAATGCTACCATGATTTGATAAACTCGAGGTGGAACATCTCTTGTTAAAATAATATCCCTTCTAAATAATCTTTTTAAGTTTTTGAAGATAGAATTGGAATCATTCTTTAATGATCGAACGATTCAATGGTTTTTGTTTGTCCTATCTAACCTAATTTTTTATTTTCCTTCTTTTACTACCTGAAATTACTATCTCAAAAATTTTTTTAAATTATTGAAAAAAACCATGTAATCCTTGGTGAATCATATTTGTTGAAATCTAAAATCATATTCCCATTAATTATCATTTTATTTTTATTCTCCTTCACGCTTTCTTTTCCAATGAACTCTGCAATAACAGAAAAAGGATATTCTTCAGTTCAAAGCACTTCTTACCAATCAGAAATCTGTCCGTTCAATTCAACACTTACTCATACGTACAATCAGCCGTTTGGTGAAGAAAACAATTTCACAGCCGCAAATGTCTCTGAAGTATTAGATTCTATTAGTAGTTACATGCCTGATGATACAACACCTTTTACTTCCGTAACTATTGATGAGTACTACTTAGAAGTAACAATCCTGAACATCACAGTTTATAACGACCATGATACAGGAGCTGGTGAGATTTACTTAGAAGTATGGAGTAATAATCTCTACTCAAAATTAGATAATGGTGGCAGTTACTATGAATTAGACGATAGTGCAACTAATTTTGCGGTCATCAATACCCAGGTTTTCTCTGGTTGGACTAATAAAACTCAAATCTATATCGATGTGAAAGAAAGCGATCTAGGTTCTGATGAAGAATTAGGATTAATCGACATCGATGGAGTTTATAACTTCAACTGGACTCAGATTTTTACCACGTCTTTAGGGGAAGCAGATGTTGCAATTTCCGCTAATATCACTGGTCACAGATCAGTAACCTTAGATGATAACGATGTTGCTTATCTTTACCAACCCTATGTCTTTTTGGATGTAAATGATTTTGCTGATGCTCCCACCATGTTGTTTTATCGGGTCTTAGAAGGATTTGATACTGAATTTGGAACGGATGCAATTTGTATTCAATATTTGTATTATTGGCCTTTTGAAATGGATAATTTTGGAGCTGATTTAGGACATTACTACGATTTCTCACCCCTTTATCTTTACATAACTGATGTTGGACACGCCCCGTATAGGTTAGTATTTCAAGCAAATAACCCCGGAGTAACTGCTTTACCTGCTCAGCTAGAAATCTATTCGTCCACTGTTACCTCAAGCGGTAATTATCTTGAAGAAGTTAATGTATCTGACGAATTACGACCAATATTAGGTCAAAATGCCATTTTTACAGTAGATGAATATCCTATTGATGATTTCTATAATGATCCTGATTTTTACACTTATCCCTCAACAGAATTACCGGATATAGTATGTCCATTAATTATGGTGACAGATTCTTACCATAATTTGGAGTTTGGGGATAGTGCAATTGGTACTACAGATTTTGGTTATAACCCCTCTTTGACCAATTTTACAGATATATGGATAGAAACCTTCTATGAGTTATTAGAAGAGTCATTCAATTCACCATTACATGATTATTCATGGAATAACTACGAAGTACCCGAGAATTTGTCCTTAACGTTAGATATAAAACAAAACCCGTTCATTTATCCTTTTCAAACAGACTGCTTTGAAAATGTAACACATCAAAACAGTTTTGCTCGAGAACAAGAAGCATCAGACCTTACTGGGATTATTGATTTTACAACGACATTAGTCCTCCCCGGAATTCTAAATATTACGTATCCTGAGTCTGTAGAACCAGGAGACGATGTAGAACTATTAATATCTGTAGATATGCTAGGAGATGAAGCTAATCTAATCATAGACTATATTTTTGATCTTAATGTATCATTGGGGGTTTGGTTTATCCATACAAATTCTTCGATAGACTTGGATGGGCGAATTGACGTGAAAATCCCACTTGATACTATTTCTACTTGGCAACGAAAGACAGGGTTTAATGCATGGGAAGATGTCGCGAATTTCAGAGATTATCTAACTATTGATTATCTCTTCCTTGAAGCGGCCCTATTGGGCCCAATTGCGAATGCTTCTGTATCAGTCCATCTACTCGACATCGTTTCAGATATCATATCTACTGTGTATCCTGCCTCTGCACCACTGTTTGAAATATTAGAGTGGTTTGTTGAGGGGATAGACCTCGTCTTAGAACCGGAACTCCGAGGAATTATGGTAGGAGAATTAACGACCACTAATCCATCAATTGCTTCATTAAATACAGACACTATCCGATTTGATGAGGACAATGATCTTGTTTCGGTAATGATGTCAATCGATAACGGAGCTACTTCAACAGATGATTTCTCAATAGAAGTGTCAGACCTAAGTTATGGTCTTAATTTTACTAATGCTTGGAGTTTAGTGGTAGATTTTTCAGATTTGGTTAATCTGTTTATTGAAGATTGGGAATGGGATATCGGGATATATCCAAATCTTGAATGGACATCAACTACGAAAACAGGAGAGATTCAATCAAACGCTACGTTAGTGCAATCAGGTAATATTGATGTTTCCCCCACAGTATCATCTTCTGAAAGTAGTTCTGAAAGTGAAACTGCCTCAACTACCTCTGAAGCCAGTGCATCTAGTTCTGGATTCACCATAATCGTTGTTCTAATCACTAGCGTTGTAATTCTTGGTTTTAAACGAAAATGGAAATAAGGGATTGATAGAGAAAACAATATATTTTCACTTTCTTCCCCCCTTTTTTTCTTAATCACAGACTAGAGCGGAAAATTATGTCTTATAAAGAAAAAATCATGGAATTGGATAATGTACCAGGAATCTACATCTTCTATGGATTTGATAATTCCGTTTTATATGTTGGAAAGACTAAAAACCGACTAAAGGGTCGTTTGAAAGAACATTTAGTAGAATTCAACTCAAGTGTTATTGCTGATCGGACAATCGATCCACGGGAGATCGCTAAGGTGAGGTTTTGGACATTTCAGGATGAAAACGAACCAAATCGTTTAGAAGGCGCCCTGATTTCAAAATACAACCCCTTATATAATTTGGGAAGAAAAGATAGGGATATTCGTAAAACTGAACCTACAATAAAAGCACCAAGTGAAGAAGAATCACGAATAATTAAACTTAATCTACCAAATAGAGAAAGATCAGACCCTATTGTTCGAATAATACATAAATCTCGATTACTATACGACATGGGATTGAAATTCGAAATAGCTGGACTGACACCAAAAGGTGAACGAGCTTTGACCGCTCATACATTGCAACTATTACGAATCGTTAAGGAATTGGTTACAGAAGATGTTTTTGAGGAGTTTAAAGGCGAAATCTCGGATCTCCAAAATTAATATAGTGAAAATCCAGTTCTTCCGATGAATTTTGACGTTTTAACAGAAGTTTAGTGAAATTTGGTCCTGAATATTATTGCAATTCAGTCGTCAAATCACGGTTTGACGAATTGAATGAGATTCCGCAGGAAATTAAACAAGGAGTTCCTAAAAAAGAATCATTGGTTTTAGAATTTGCCAGAGAAGAGCTATTGAAAGATTTTCTCATCAATCGTTGGATTGAAATACCTGAATTTAAGAGAAGAAATTTGCATATCCATGGGGGATTGGAAACAGGTGTTGAATACGACACTGGAATTGCTGGTAGAATCGATATCTTACCGGAGAATGATATGATAAATGCAATTACAATAATAGATTTAAAACGTGGGATTAGTGGAGAACGGCATCTTGAACAGCTTTTGAGGTATATGGGTTGGATTAGGAGCAAATTATCATTTTGAAATGATGTATATGGACTTTTGATCGCATCTGGGTTCCTGAAATCGATACATTTTGCTATCCGAGAATTAGAAAATGTGAGTTTAATGGAAGATGATTTGTTATTCAAATTAAGATCATTAACTGTCAATTAAACATTGTTGGTTTGAAAAAGATGAAGTGGAACATTTTTGACGCTTCTAGGGCAAGTTTTTAGAGTTCCATATGTGACGAAACATGACACTATCAAGTGAGTCAGAATGCCTTGTCCTATCTTTTGATCTTCAACAAAGAGCTTGAATTCTCCAAATCATATTGAACTGCATTATAACGTTTATTTGCAATTTTATCTCTTTTCTTATTATATCTTTTTGCTTGGATTTGTTAGAATAAGCTTCTGTTGTTTCATACTTGCTTCATTAATTAAACGTTTTTTAGCTATCTCACAGTATCGTTTTTCTACCTCAATTCCTATTCCTTTCCTGTTCAATAGAGCACATGCTACAAGTGTGGTTCCACTTCCCAAGAAAGGATCAAGTACTGTGTCTCCCACATAAGTAAAAAGTTTTATACATCTTTTTGGTAATTCAATTGGGAAAGGTGATGGGTGTCCAATCTTCTTTTTACTTTCACCAGAAAAAGACCACATTCCATTCGTCCATTGAATGAATTCGTCTCGTTCAACATCCGATTTTTTACTTCCTCCTTGTTTTTTCCATACATTTTTGTAAAGAATGGCAATCATTTCAACAGGAGCTATTACATAGGGAGCTGACGCAGATAGCCATGAACCCCAAGCAGTTCTTCGAGAAATATTCTGTTCATTCCAAATAACAGTTGAATGATATTTAAATCCAATTTTTTGTGCTAAACTTATAATATCGGCATAAACGCTCTGTTGACCACCTTTATTTTTATCTAAAGGAATATTTAGGCAAAATCTGCCATCGTCTCGTAATAAGTCAAATGCTTTAGTGAGCCACTTCATAGTAAACTCTAAATAAACATCATAAGGTATTGTATCATCATATGAATCGTATTTAACATCGACATTGTATGGAGGAGAGGTTACAATCAAATTAATAGAATCTTTTTTTATAATTTTGTTTTCCATAAAATCAGTATTATAGATTAAGACCTTATTCATTTTATAAAAGGGAATTATGTTCATCTCAAACAACTCTCTGGTCTTCTTCAATAAGTTGAGGTTAGTTTTGGGTTTTTTTCAAGGATATATCACTTTAGAAATAAAGGCCTTTTTATTTCCCAGGATCGATATGATTATTTATCCTATATTTATTGAATACTTCAATAACTTCTTCACAGAATTTAATCATATCATTATCCTTGTATTTATTTGCTGTTTTTAACCACCCAAAAAAAAGTTTTTTTGAAAATTCATACTGAGAATAATTTTTCTTTTGAAAATTATGTTTTGAACAGAGTGTTTGCCCATTTTCGAAGGTATTTTCGCCTCCTTTATCGCGAGGGAGTATATGATCTGCTTGGATCTCAACCCCATCTTTCTTTCCCTTTCCACAAATAACACACTTATAGTTATCCCTTTGGAAGATTTGTTCTTTAGTTTCCGGTGAGAAATCGAATAAAATTCTTTTTTTTTCAAAATCAGGATCAAATTTATAGATTCCCTTCTTAATTTTGATCAGGATCCCTTCTTGATGTAATCCACGAATTGACCGCCATGTATCTCTTGGTTTTCTATTATGCAACTTAATGTACCTTTTTTCAACATAATCCACAACAGGTCCATGTTCCATTTCTTCATTTGGATGTGAATGAAAGAATTCTAGGATTAGATCTTTAATACTTACTTTTCTTTTTTCAGAAACCAAATAAAAATCCTCCGTTGGTTTGGGAAGATAAAGAATCCCATTAGAGTTTAAGCACTGTTCCAGGTAACTCGAATATCGTTAAACAAAGTAAAGCTTTATTTAACTTTAAAATATTTTTTGTAAAATTTCTTTTGTAATAACAATTAACCATCGTAAAATTCTTTTTCTACTTTGAGTGAACGCTAATAAATCCCTCAAAAGCGTATTTTAAAAAAAAATTAGAATAATATCTATCTACAAGCAATTGCTAGTTATATTGGTGTAAATAGATAATCTAATAGGGTGTATTGTTGTAGAATAGGTTACTGAGCTCATAGAGAGATTAAAGCTAAACTGTTTTTCAATTTTATTCGAGAAAATCGTTGATTCAATATTTTATTTCTTTTCTAGACTCTTTACCTAAGACAATAATGGGAATAACAACTCAAGAAATTTCCCCATTTCCTTTAATCAAATTATTCGTTCTAATATGCCCCATAAGAGATTGGACATGGAGTTTAGGGACAATCTGATGAATTTTCCCTATCTCGAGAGCTGCCTGAGAAGCACGTTCTAAAATAACCTTTGTGTCCTCTTTAACTTCCTCAAAATTAGCTTGTTTAGTAAAATACACGAAGCAATTGACTGAAGACTGAAGAATCCTTTCAAGGGCTAATTGGTAAAGGGTGACCTGAAGACGATATTCTTCTGGTTTAGGTCGACCTGTCTTGTAGTCGATTAAGATCCATTGGTCATCTTTGCGAATCAGTAAATCTACTATCCCAGACAGTATCCAACCATCAAAACGTACCCGAAATGGGACTTCAGTATATTCTTCGTTGATGTTCTGCATTAAAGGCTGTGCTCGAAATGTCTCATAGAGTTTGATTGCTTCATCAAAAAACAAGGAATCAATCTGGGATTCATACTTTCGTTTGACGAGTTCTTGATCTATCCCCTCAAATATCTCATGAATGATAGTTCCTCGAAGAGCTTTATCTTCATATTGGTCCTTAATATTTATTCGTTTAGAATATTCTCCTTCAAAGTTTCTTTTGAATGCTTCTGGGTTCTTTAGGTATTCGTTGATCTCTGAAGGCGATATGATCAACTCTTCCTCTGGGTCAAGTAATGGGGTAACCTTTTCAGGCAACGCTCCAGTATAATCTATCTTGCTTATGTCATGTCGTTCTCCTGGCTCTCCTTTGTGTAACCTATTCCTGTCATATGGTTCCCTTGTTACCGGAATCTCCACGAACTTCCCATTGTGTTCTATTTTCTTCAATTGGGATTCAACAAGTTCCTCTGAGAGACCCATACTTACCCACAACCAATCTCTCCATGATTTTCCGGATTCTAGACCTTCAGGTGGGTCTTTTTTGTAATCTCTGGTGATCAACACAAGGTGGTCTTTCGCTCGTGTTAATGCTACATATAGAAGTCGCCCCTCTTCAGCTCGAAATTTTTGTTTCAACTCGTATCTAAGAAATCGCAGTAAGAAGCTCGGAGAGAGATTGAAGTTATCATTCGGATTAGGGGCTTTTAATCCGATTCCACGTTCGTCTATCAAGACTGTATCCGTCACTTGTTTGAACTCTCGTGAAAGGTCGGGTACAATGACTATCGGAAATTCGAGCCCCTTCGCTGCGTGCACTGTGAGAATCATAACTGAGTCTGAGGTTTCTTCTTCTAGTTGTGCTTCTTCCTCAATTGGTTCTATCTCTACCAGTTTCAATAATTCTTCCACAAAATCAGCGAGAGAAACAGAAGATGCTGCTGTCGTCTCCCTTGCCATTGCCACCAGTTTCTCCAGATTTGCAACATATTGATCCCCTTGCTCTATCCCACCAAAAACAGCAAAGATGCCAGAATCCTGAATGACTCGTTGAAGTAGTTCTGGAATTGGTTCTCGCTTACAGTAATGTAACCAGTTTTTCAGTATTTCCACAGTTTTGAGAATTTGGAGCTCCTCTGACGTTTTTGCATAATTCCTAAGCTTCTGCCACAGCTGAAAACCAGTAACCTGAGCTATCTGGTAAAGTGTTGCATCAGAGAACCCAAAATAAGATGATCTCAAAGCACCATAGAGTGCAATATCGTTGTCATTATGAGCTAGAAACGTTAGAACATTGCACATTGCCTTAATTTCTGGACGACCATAAAAACCGATACCTCCATGGATATGATATGGGATTCCGTGTCGTTGCAGAGCCCACTCAATTTCTGGAAGATGCTTCCGACGTCGAAGAAGAATTGCCATGTCTCCATGGGATGCTGGTTTAGGAACATCTAGTCTATCTCCTGATCGATAATCCCAATACACCATTTTTGGATTGTCCTTGCAGATCTCATCAATTTTATCTGCAATGGCTTCAGCTTCAAACCAGGGTGTTGGAATTTCTTCATCCTCATTGTTTACAAATAGCAGGTCAACACTACCCTCATCATGATCTCGAAAACAAATTGCTGAGATAAAACCAAATTCTCAAGGCTTAGTAGTCGATGAAAATAATGATGTAAAGATAGAATTTGTGAATGTAACTATTTCGGGTGTACTTCGAAAGTTCCTCTCGAGATATTTAGCATCTCCAATTAAAGAGCTCTTAATAATCTCCTCTGTCTTCTTGAATAATGTAACGTCGGCATCTCTGAATAAATAAATTGATTGTTTTGGATCTCCCACAATAAAGAGTGAATTGTTTTCCTCCCTTAATTCCCCAAGAATTTGCTTAATGATACGGAACTGTCGCGAGTCAGTATCTTGAAATTCATCCACCAGAATAAATTTAATCTCTTTTGCAATAAGGGAGTCAAAATAATCCGGATCAGTCTCAATTAGATTCGTTAGTAGATTTAACAGGTCATCAAAATCAACAAAGCCTAATTGTTTCTTTTTTTGGTTAATTTCTTGGGAAAAAACGGTATATACTTTCATATAATCTAGTAACATTCTCCACACTTCGTCTCGGAACTTTTCATCATCTGGAATACAATTTAATGAACGTTCATTTGCTTTCAAGAATGTGAGAAGCTCTTTTTTGGAGTCTCGAAGAGTATCAAGGTCATCTTGGTCAAAATACTTCTTTGATCCGATGTTTCCTCTCGGACGGATATTGTTAATTTCATTTGATGTTTTGATCTGTTTAATAGCATCGAATGAGTCACGAAATATTCGTAAGAAAGGCTTATTCTCATCGAGATACCGACTTCCTGTGTCTTTTTCATCAATCATCGAATGTTTTTCTGAAAGATTCCAAAGAAGATCAATTTGACCCCTGACAGCTGATGGAAGAATATTAATGAACTCTTGGGCAAATTGTTGAGCTAAATGATGCCATTCTTCTTCAATTGTTTCGGGAGAATCTCTAAACCGTTTAAAAAAGATCTCAACTAGGTATCGTTTTTTATAAAATTCACATAGAGTTTTTTTGGTTTCTCTAACTCCATACTCCTTTAGTAGGGACACAAGTGATGTTCCCCAGTCACCCAATGATTCTAAAGGCGCATTGATCATTGACTCGAAAATTTCATCGAATGTTGGCTCAAGGATTGTAGGTTCCACTACCTGAAATTTTGGTGGAAGACGAACAAGAAGAGGAGCACGTCTAAGAATATCCAAAGCAAACGAATGGAATGTTGATATCCTAGACCAAACGAAATTCTCCTGGAGTTCTTGCCATCGTGACCCCTCCATTGTTGACAAGCTATTACGAATCCGATTCTTCATTTCTGCAGCTGCTTTCTTTGTAAATGTTAATGCAAGGATTTCTGGGATTTGTAGATTTGGAAAGGTTTCAAACAGACCAATGTACTTTTCCACTAGGATTTTTGTTTTCCCTGTTCCTGCTCCTGCAGTCACGGATATGCTTTTCTCATGATTTAAGGCATCCTTCTGTGTTTCTGTCAGTTCCATCATTTATTCCCTCCAATATTAAAAGCTCTCATTGGTTCATGACGACATATTGCTCTGTACTCACAATAGGACGGACACCCATCAAGATTTGCATTCGGAAAGAATTGACCTTGTTTTATAGCTTCAATATGTAACAATGCAAATTGTATTGATTGATCAAGTAGTTTACGAAAATCTTTGACTACGCTCCTCTTGTTAACAAAGGGAAATAGAGAATCGCGGAAATCTGCATCAAAGAGAGTTGGATTCTTCTCAACCTTTGTTGGCTGTGCCAAAAGGTAGTATGACCCCCCAACCCCAGTTTTTCCAAGAATTTGTTCAGCTGCCAATAGATATAATGGTAATTGGAAGCTTTGACCTTCTTGGATTTGTTTGACCTTATCAAAAAATTTTCCTGTTTTATAATCAAAAATTATGAATTTTTCTTGTTCTGTTGCATCAATCCGATCAATAAATCCATGGAACATGAATGACTTTGATTTTTCACTTGAAGGTGATAACCGAATCGGTTCGTTCGAAGATTCTACAGAAAGCCCCTTTTTACGCCCTGGATCTCCTATCTTCATTTCAAATTGAATTGGTTGGAATTTTTCGAATTTTTCTCCTACTTCTAGATCTAAAAGTTCTCCAAAAATTCCCTGACTTCTTTCTGGTTCTCCTAAATGAAGATGTTTCTGAGCTTCCCAAGCTGCTCCCTGAGTAAGGATTTCCTTGAATATATCTGAAGCAATCTCATGAATTCTTGTTTTTGCAGTCTCTTTCTCCATTTCTGTGATCTTTTTCAGTCCTTTACTTTCTCGTTCCTGGAAGAATCTGTATAGAATTTTGTGAATGATAGATCCTTTCCTTTTAGGATCAAAACCCTCCTCTAGATCTTCAGGCTCTTCTAATTTGATAATGTACTTCAAGAAAAACCTGAAATGGCATTTTGCATATGTTTCTAATTTAGTTGAAGAATAAACTGCGTCATTTCCAAATCGATTAGTTAGCTGGGTAACAATTTCATCTTCATTCTTCAAAATCCCATCAAATTTAGATTCATGGGGACCAACTCGTTCGAAAGCTTCGATGTTAATTCTGTCAATTACATTTTCAATCGCAAAAGGATTATTTCTCAGAATTTGAAGCTATTTATATATTCTCTCCTTAATTCGCTCCCCAGCTCTACGAAACGCGACTAAATATGATTGTTCCTCAAATGATGGTTCAATTTTCTTTTTATTTGAATCAAAGCGAATAATTTTAGTAGACAAAGCCAAATAATTCTTTA
>JAEOTI010000410.1 GCA_016839955.1 Candidatus Hodarchaeota archaeon
AACACCTGGAATGACTAATGGAAATCCTGTAAATCTGGCTGACTCAATTCTCATCAATGAATTCCTACCTGATCCAAATACGCTTTACACAGAGGAATGGATTGAATTTTATAATCCAAATAATGTAGATGTTGATATTTCAGGATATATTATCGATGATATCACAACTGGAGGCACGGCTCCCTATACTATTCCTAGTGGAACCATTATTTCTGCTAATGGGTACTTACTTTTCAACCAGAGTACAACCAACCTCGCTCTTAACAATGCTGGTGATACTGTGAATTATATTAATCCCGATGGGATCACAGTGTTGGATACATTCACATATAGTTCAAGTGCTGATGATGTATCTTATGGTCGTGAGACTGATGGTGGTACTCCATGGATTACCTTTGATGTCCCTACACCAGGAGAATCTAATGGTGTAACTATTCCGTTCCCTCCATCTATCTTAATCATGGCCTCCAAACAGGATAGAAGTAAACTTAGAAAAGTGTATTTCTAGATTAGAGAAGAAATAAATTAATATCTGGAAAATCGAATCTATTTAGTTCCTCTGTGCAATGTAAAATATTCGAAAACAAACAACGATTAAAGAATATTAGCAAGTTCAAAATAATGAGATTAAATTTAAATATTTCATTGATAGTATTCTTCGTCTGAATCAATAAGAATCAATAAGTTAAGTTTATCTCTATGATGAAATCTGAACCTTCGGTAAAAGAATCATTACTTGTTGCATTTAGAATACTTCAATAACGGTTTGAAATTATGTTAAAGGAAATATTTGTCATTGCTGATGGGATCCTCTATTTTCACTATTCTGATGACCCAGAAATTACCAACAGTGATGATACGATTCTCTCATCTGGATTATTAACCGCAATCCAAAATTTTAGCGAAGGGGCAAGATCTGATGCTTTAGACTCATTTAATATGGAAAATGAATATTTCTTGTTCCGTAAATTCCCAAATTCAACTAAAACATTAGTCGGGGTATTTGAAACTCGTACTCCCCAAAAATTAGCGCGAGATTCATTAAATCGTATATACGATTCTGTCAATAGCACCACTATCTTGCAAGAAGAGGGTTTGATTGAATTAAATACTACTGAAAAACAAGAATTGAAAAATAAAATATCAGAGCTAATTTCTCAACTTTTCGGAACCAAAGAAGACGCAGAATTTATTAAAGACTTACTGAGTAGAAGAACCGATATCCCGCTGGCATTTCTACTGGATGCGTACGAAAAAGTCCCAATAACTGTTTTTGCTAGACCTAAACCTTTATTTAAGAATCAACAAATTAAGGATTTTTTTCTTTTCAATTCTTCATTGACAACCACAATATCAAAGCTGAATTTGAGTGGAGCTTTACGATTTTGTCTTTTCTCATCACTTGAATATGTCGTTGCTGTAGTTTTCTGCGGAAAAAGTATAAGCATTGCCACAGGCTCGATGAATAATTCTGAAAAGGATGTAACAAGCGCGGCATTACAAATGTGCCACATTAAAACTTTTAAAGACCTGATAGATTATACTAAAGATGAAATTCTTGCTTCTAGGACAAGAATTTCTCAAAGCGGTGACATTACTCATTTAGAGGGTGACAAACTTCCTACGATGGCTTCTATTTTTCTTTCGACTCTAATTAATAATATTAATGGATTTTTTCAACAGTTAACAAGAAGAAAATTTGAAGAAGCTACATTCTATCTTTCGGGAGAAAATGTTACAAAACTTAGAATTAAGAGGCAAAATAACACCGAAGAATTTTTAATTAACGTCTCCAACCTTTGAAAATGGGTTTTCTATTTTAGTGAATAAATTTCCGAACTCACTCATTCAATTTTGGAGATTATTACTTTGTCAGGAACAATAAATGACTCTAAAAATCAGGTTTTAGATGCAGTTTTTATTTATGGGGGAATATTGGACGCTTACGAAGCTGTAGGGGTAGAACTTATTGGTGAAAATGTTGTAGAAGAGCATGTAATTCCTAAGATGGTTTACTATGTAAAAGAATTTCTTCCTGAAGTCTTTTCTACAAAAGCTGAGTCACCTGAAAATCTTACTAAAGAATTGAATGAGTGGCTAATTGAATTTAAGCAAAAGATTGAAAAAGCACGAGAATTAGAATCAGGAAGCATTTTCACAATGAATGAAATCTGGCAATTACGTGCAGCTATCTTTGGTTATGAAAGTGTTTTTATTGATATCTTAGGTGAGACTGCAATCAAGAATTATGTGTTTAAGCGAATAGCTGACATACTATCATCCTATTTACCAGATTCGTTTATTTATGAAGGTAATCAGCCCTTGACTAGTTTGGAAGAAAAATTAGATTCTTATGTAAGTTCTATCAAGTCAAAAAAATTCGTTGAATATGCAAATTACAAAATTAAAGATGAACAGGTTATTATTACTGCTAATAGATGCGAATTTTCGAAAATACACGATTCTGAAGCTTATCGAAACGCTAATGTCAGATTTTGCCCTTGGGGAATGATTGGATCAGCAATTCTGACTAGTCATCGAGGAAAAGAAACTACCATTGACTCCTGTCTTTTCACGACTAAAGGTAGTAAAACAACAATAATAAGTAAATGAAGGGAAAATAATGGATCACATTCATCTTTTTAATCTGGAAATATCTTTTATTCCATTAATCGTTTTTTTACTTGAGTTAATACTTGTTTGTTCACTTTTAATAGGCTGGTATTTTGGTGCAAGAAGATTAAATCTTACTCTACATCACTGGATGGTGTACAGTATTTCAAGTATTCATTTTATAATTTGGTTGGTTTGGATGTTTCCCAAAGCCTTGGATGCTTTGCCTTTTCTATTAAAAGACCCACTTAATAAATTGTTACCGCTTTTACATTATCTTTTTGGCCTAATTGCTGTAATTTCAAGCATAACGTTAGTTATTATCTTCATATTCAACCAAGATATTCCCTTGGGACTGTTACGCCGTGTCAGACCATTAGTGATTGTAACAATAATATGCTGGGCAATAG
>JAEOTI010000411.1 GCA_016839955.1 Candidatus Hodarchaeota archaeon
ACAGCTCAATAAAGATGATGATGAACTGACCTTGTCCTAAATCGGACGGTTAACTTTTTATCGTTTTTACTGCTTTCCGCAACAGGAACTAACTAATAAAAAATCTGGAGGAGCTATTGGTTCTTTTTCACTGAATACACGTTGTATTAACAAAAGAGGATTTATAATACCTTTCTTAGTCTGCAATAATTCTGCAAATACAACTAATTCCTTTGGACATCCTAATGTTTTTGGAAGAATCGAATCCACGAATAGGTCAAATTTTTTCCAATTAGCATCATCTAAGACAGTATTGCTTTCTTTTAATTCTTCTGCTATGTCATCATCCCCTGGTTTTTCATAAAGCAAGGTCTCATCCAATTCTTCTTCGAGTTTTTCAATATATAATTTCCTAATCTCGCTATTCACAGTTATGGAGTCATAAATTAATAACTGGTTTACCGAATATAAAACAAGCTTAAGAAAATTATTGAAGTGTTCATCAGATTTGACCGCATAATAATATGCTCTACCAGTGAAGACATATTCAATTATATCTCCCAAAATCATTTGACGAGTTAATCTCAAATTGCCTCTCGGTTTTTTCCCGCCAGCGTAAAGCTCTCTAGATATTTCAGTATAAATTGACTGAAAATCGTCTGAATTAAGAATTCCTTCTATCCTCTGATATTCTTGATGATTATCTGAAAATACTTCGTCAAGACATTGTAAATGTTGAACTGAAACACCAAGCTTTTCAAATAATAGTTTCATTATTATTTATTTTTTTCTCATAAAGAAAATCGTCTCTTGATATGGATTGTCACCTTGTTCAGTTCTTTTTGTTACTGCCCTATGAAATTCCTTAATTATTTTTAAGCCGCTCCGCTTTGCAATTTCTGGATAGAGTTTTAATCGATCATTTGCAACAATAAACATTTTTGCATTATTTTTCATAAACTTCTTTACGTTACGAAATACTGCTGAAATCCCCTCGATGTAGTTTTCTTGTGCCTGCTTAGACTTTCCATCCTTCTGTGGGCCTATTTCAAGATCATCATTCCGAGGAAAGCCAAACAACTCATAGGCATAGACATGTTGATCATGATAGTCAATCTGACCAACATAAGGAGGGGAAGTAAAAATACCATCGATTTGCTTGCCAGCAATAGGTGTTGTTTCTAATTTCTTAGAAAGATTTACCTTTTGGGAATCGCCTTGAATAACGGTTACAGATTTATTAGATCTGAGCTTATCGAACGTCTCCAATCGCCTTACCGTGTCCATACTGTAATTGTGTATTTTTACAAGAAGTTGTTCTATTGGTTTGCACATCCTTTTGTGCTTTCTACACCAATATTCCTTGCCTGCTTCAATTGGTGCTTTAGGCCTAGCTAAATCATAATGAGTAATCAACCTTGAAGAACGAACTGCTCTACTCAAGAGAACTTTTAACAAATCTTGATAATCAAATGTTTTTATCAAACGCCGATAATACATCATCTCATAAAGCGTGCGGTCAGCAAACCATGTTCTTAAATAATCGCTATTAACTTCAGCCATGAGAGAAGTCTTAAGATCTTCCATTTTTTCATCAGAGAAAAGGGAAAGTTGTTGCATATCTTTTGTGATAAGACGTGTTGAAAAAGCATATAAACGCTGTTCTGCTTCTAAAATTTCTCTTTTAGCTTTGGTTATATCATATTTCCTAGTTTTAACCTTAGCAATTAGACAGTTAAACTCGGAGATATCAATTCCAACAGTGTGCATTTTCATTTCATTGCCTTGGACTAAGGTTGTACCTGAACCCATAAATGGATCTAAAATAATATCATTTTCGTTGAAATAATTTCTTAAAAACCATTCAACAAGTTGTGGAATAAACTTCCCTAGATAAGGATGTATTCGATGAACGTGTTTTGTGCGTTCATATTCAGGAAGATCATAAAATCCTAATTCTTCATGTAGACCTTTTTTATGATGTTTCTTATGATCCCATTTCAACACATCAAGAAAATCTTTTAATTCTTTCAATGAAACTCGAAGCTGGCCGTTACGAGCTTTAGAAATTCGTTGTCCTGATGAGTCATATTTTTTAATACGTCCTCTCTGGATATAATCACGAATATTATGGGGCGTTTTACCAAAGATATTGGCAGCCTGCTGTAAAGTAATAAGATCTGAATTTCCTACCATTGTATTTAGTAAGGTTTTTTTTCGATTATTAAAGACACTACTAGGTATTATCTGATATTTTCTTGGAGCAATACGACTAACGATAATTGTGTCGCCATCTTTAAGGTTGTGAATCCTGACGAATTTTTTTGTCCAAGCTCTTTCTCTGAATATCCACCTTGGTTTCTCCGTTTTTTTATCAGTTGGAATGTCAGTTTTGATAGGTTCCGACAAACCTTCAACGCTCAATATGATTGGTTTTCCTAGGCCATCTTTTCTCGATGAGCCGCCAAAAACATCTGACGGGAAAAAATCCTTACCACAATCTCTTATATTAAGATTACCATGTTTATTGGCAGCTTTAGTAAGTTTAATAACACAGGATTCCATTCTATAATATTCTCCTACAGAAGTTCTAAACAAAATGAATAATACTCAGATTCGCCTTTTCCGTCAAATAGCAATTTATACCTAATAATCTCTTTTAAAAACAAAAAACTACCACCAAAAACCATACAATTTATCCCTTAGGGAAATCAACCACAAATTGACCAATTTAATCTATTAGGATAAATTGGTCATCCCGACCGAGGCGCAGCCGAGTGGAGGGATC
>JAEOTI010000803.1 GCA_016839955.1 Candidatus Hodarchaeota archaeon
ACCAAGAGTGTCTAATACTTGAGTAAATGTAGATTCCAGTTGATTTTCGTATGCTTTCTTATCAATGTTCTGAAAACCATTAAGAAGTTGAATGGGAGTAACACCATTATTTGTTTGAGTTTTGAGAAATTTTATAATAGTTCCTGGTTTAAGAAAATAGGAATTTTCATTTCTTTTCACTCTGAGATGCTCTTCTAATTGCCTTGCAGCCTTAATATGTTGTGGATTTCCTTTGTACCCATCAGTTGGTTTTGTCATCTGTATTGAAATCGCTAGCTCTTCTAAAGAATAAGAGTTTTCATGTAAGCATTTTTTACAATTTTGTACAATTCCTTGAATATTTTTTCTAGCTGATCGAAATTCATCTCTTGTTCTAACATCACTTAGAATACTCATTACTTCACTAAAAGTTTGTTGAATGAACAACGGAGTATTACTTTTTTTGACCATTAATCCTTTAATATCCACATTTCCATTTGTTAATACCCCAAGATAATTCTTCTTAAGTTTTGAAAAAGCAACGTAACGATAGGTTTTATCTACATCGAGACTAATTCGAAGATTTTCTTCACTCCATTTTACAATTTCTTTTACCTGTTTATCAGATGGATTTAACAGGAAAACACTATCTGTATCACCATAAAGAACTTTAACATCTAATTCATGGCATTTTTCCACTGTCTGTTTAATTGCATAGCGACCAACAGCTGTTGTGCTTTCTGCAGAGCTCATGCAGAAGAAATTAAAAAAACTCGCACCTAGAGAGCCGTAGGAATTATGTACAATAATTCCATTAGTAGATACAAACCAACTGTTTCCAGTTTGAAGATCATAAACTGTTTGTTTATTGGTTTCAGCTTCAATACTTTTTATTCGAACAGGAGTTGTTCCATTGAAATCAACTAATCCTTTACCCTTACGCTTATAATTCCGTCCCTTGGATTCAATAATCCTAAAAATTAGTTGTTGTTCTTTATGGGACGAAGTTTCATAAGGATTTATGTGAATAGAAGCATATTTATTTATAGAACCCAGTAAAGTTACAAGATCGTTTTTTAATTGTGTGCTTTTTGTTGAATATCGCTTCTTGAGAGATTTTCTCTCTTCTTTTACCCAGTTTCCATCTCCTTTGAAGTAACTTTTAAGAAAAATATTTACTCTTTTTCTATCGAATATTTCTATTGGAATCTTTTTGTTTTCTGCGCCTCTTCCACAAAGTTTTTCCAATATTAATGCATAAATATTGGAGTTTATTTCGAATCGCTTTTCATTCTCCCTATATTGGAAACCTAATTTATCAAGAAGTCTTTTTATTTCCAGCCAAAATTCAAGATGATATGATTTATTTTGAGTAATAGTAAATCTATTTTTAGATGTACATCCTTCTGCAATAAACCAACCAAAAAGGCTAAAAAAATCATCACTAAGAGATAAATAAGCTGGATACCATTGACCTGCTGTTTCATGAACTTTAACAAATAAAGGAATATCGGTTTGTTCTTCAAATATCTCTTTTTCTTTTGGATCTAGACTATCCCATTGTGTTTTATACATCTTAGAAATTTTGGAATAAGCAAATTTCTCATTAACGATATTAATTGAATGATTGGTTGTTTTTTGATTTTTTTTAAAAGAAAAGGTCTTATAATCGTTTCTTTTTACTCCAATCCAGAGTAATGGTTCGTTAAGAAGTTTTGGTACAAAAAGTTTGTTTGGGGGAGATTCTGAAAGTGGAATATCATGAAGAACAAGAATTTCATCTCCTATTTTTAATTCTTCAGCAAAAATTTCTTCTATCGTGTTATTTAAGAACCTTGGAATAATATGATTAGGAGTACAACGAATAGATCTTCCATCAGAGAGTCTAATATTTAAAATGGTAGCTAAAGTTCTTTTGGAGAACCATTCTATTGGTACAAAGTCCGCTTCACCAAAATTTTCCGTGTTTCCATTCTTAATTGAAAGAACGTGAAGATTCTGCCATTCTTCTTCTAAGGATCCAATTGGACGCTTGTATATTCTGTTATCTTTTAGATCCTTCACAATTACTTCTTCTTCAAACGGAAGACAAGCATTAATTAATACTTTTAAGCTTTTTTCAACGATTGAATAAAATTCTCTGTCCTCTGATCGTTCCTTCATCTTACTAAAGGGTTTAAACCAATAGACGCGAATATCCTTCAAGAAACCAATAATTTCTGCTAGAATCCCCCTCTTTTTAGAACAGACATAATACTCTGTATCAGGGATCTTATTATCTGTGTTTGATTCACAATCTGAATGTCCACACATCATTGTTTCATATGATAGGTTTCGAGTGGAGATAATGGAAGGATACAAGGATGCAAAATCCATAACTTTTACGTCAAAATGTAAACCTGGAGTAGGATCTATAACAATTGCTCCTTCAAATTGTTTTCCTTTTGTTATTGGCGTTGAACTTGCAGATTTTCCCTTTCTCTCTGCTATGTCTTTTTGGTTGGGTATAAGGTATCCTCTTCTACGATGTTCATAGTAGAATAAGTTTTGGAGCCAAGTAGATACTCGTGAGTTGATTAATTCTTCTAGTGGCATATGACAAATTCGAGCAAGGATCATCATTAGTTTAAACGGTGTAAAATCATCAAATGTTAGTAACTGAAGTGTTCTTTTTGTATCAGTCCAGCAGTATTGAATTAATTCAACTATGTTGAGTTCACGAATTTCTTTCTCAAGTTTAGTTTTTCCCTTTCCTAACAAAGCAAGAGCAACAGTATTCAAATCAAATGCAGAATATGCAGCAGAATGTGCATATATCCTTATTGCAGGATTTTGATACCATTTGTATGTATCAATGTGGACTGCATGGGGGAATGACGACATCTGTCGTCTAAAATTATATGCAATAGGGATGTTCTTAATTTTAAGACGTTTTGCGCGTGCGTATATATAGGGAAAGTCGAATAGATCCCCATTGAAACTAACAATGAATGGATATTCAATGAATTTCTGAAAAAAAGATTCAAGTAACTTCTTTTCTTGGATTTTTTTTTCATTTTTGGTTTTCCATATAAAGGGAAGTACAGTTAATCCATCAATTCCTAATTGAGACTCTAAGTTAATATCTGAAGCTTTTTCTTTCGTTAAACAAAAAGCCCAACTTTTTTTATTAGTATCAACAAGGCAAATACACGTAATTGAATCCTGAGGATCAGCGGGCTTAGGAATCCTTCCTTCCTCATATTCAGTTTCTATATCTATTGCAGCAGTCTTTATTCGAGGAATGGGTGTAAGAAAATAAGGTAAATATATTTTAAATAAATCAGAACCGCTCATGGCCTTTTCTATTTCGCTAATTGCTTGTGTTTCAGAATCAGTGACTTTAATATTTCCTAATATCGAACAAGGAAGGATTTGGTTTTTAAGTTGCTGATAGGTTAATCCGGGAGTTATTTGACGATCACAAATCCAATTCAGGTGATATCTAATCCTCGCTTCCCACGCTTGAGAAAGCCGATCTCTCACTGGAGGAACATCACTGGGTGTTTTTGTATAGGCTTTTGTATATAGCTTCTTTGTCCAGTTATCTAATAAATCAACTAGTTCAACACTTTCTGCATGTGTTACTTGGTTTTCAAACATTTTTGTAATAGTATCGGGTGTAATTCCTGAAGTTATTAAATAGGGTTCATGATCAGTTGGATCATCTATAAGGATCAATTTGTTGGTTTTTAGGTTGTAAAATTTTAATCTAGCTTTATTACTTTCAGAGTTATACTCTGTTCCTATTAGAAACAAACAATCTTGCAGATTCTCTTCAGAGTTACTATTTGATTTTCCATTGCTAAGTATTTTTTCATTTAAGTTTGTTTTATCTTCAAAAAGAGTGCTCACTGAAAATTGATCTTCTTTTTTTACAATAATTGGTTCTGGTACCTCTTTAATAATTGTTTGCTGTTTTTTTGAAGCTTTTTGCCTCAAAAAACCATTCAATTTTCCAGTATGTTCTTGTTCTTTTTTTTCAGGCAAAATTAACCAGTCCCTGATTTGACCTAAAAAAATTTACCACGTTTTTACCTCAAGATTAAAGT
>JAEOTI010000412.1 GCA_016839955.1 Candidatus Hodarchaeota archaeon
AATTTTATATAAATTAATATAGTGATTTCCTTTAGCAAAATCCCAACTGATTTCTATTCCGTCTAAAGATGGAGGTTTGTCACGAAAACTAAGTATTTTATTGACTAGATCAACAGGATTAGGAAGTTCATTCAATCCACCGGTTAATATACCACAGGCATTTGGTAAGACATCAAGAAAAACAAATGAATCATTTCCACTTCCCCAACTAACTTTTCCACCATAACCAATGCCATTCGACCACCGATGAAGATTTCTAGTTACTGTAATATCTGGGGCTCCAATAAAAGTAGCATTTGGTTCAAAACCATAGTCATTTTGAATGATATGAAACCTTGCTAGACCAAACTTTGCATTTTCGATCGAAAGGTTAGTACCGCTATCCTTAACACCCGTTGAAAAGATATGATCTTTTCCCCTCTCAAGAGCAACTTCCTTTTCCGACAATTTGGCATCGCCAGTCTTTAACAGTAAATATTGTTCCTTATTGAAGGTTAGTTTTTGGTCAGGACAACATTTCAAATTTTAATTACTTAATAATTTTTATTTAAAAACTATAACTTTACCGACTTAAATTAGTTGAAGATATTTTAAGGAAGCGATCTCATGGTAGCTGAAGATTTACTGAAGAAATTGTATAAGAAAAAGAGTTTGCAAAATAATAATCAGGGATTTCAAATCCAATTGACAAATCCACTTTCTGATGCAAAAATCATTAAACCTGCAAAAGTTAATTTGGGCGATGAGAAGTTTAAAGACTTTTTAATAGAAATAGATGGTAAAGGAACATCTAATTTAGAAATATCCGAAGGACAGCCATTAGAATTCAATGTAAAGTCTATTGCAACACTTAAATTCCCACGGGAGACTCCTTTAGCTCCTGATAAATATACATTAAAATTTAATATTGTGACTGAACAATTTGGTGAATTAAAATTTAAAATTAAAGATCGAATCAAAGAATAAGACTACTTTAGATTTGAAATAGAGAATACTATTTGATCTCATTACATCTTTTCATATTTCTGTTAAGAAATTTTAAAAAAATCTTTTATTTCAACTAATGGAAACTCATTTTCTGATTTGGCATTGATTCATTTTTCATAGGCGAAGATATTTGAATAATATAATTTTTTCTACCATTTTGGCAGGTGCTGTCATATTTTTTATGGAACTGGGCGATAAAACACAAATAGCATCCTTTTCTCTTGCAGCAAGATTTCGTCGTCCTGGAAGAGTCTTTTTAGGGATTCTAGTAGGTTTAATACTTGTTTCTATAATAGCTCTTTTTTTTGGAATATTTATTCGGGACAATATACCTGAAACTTTTTTATCTATTATCATAGGAGCTTTATTTATTATTTTTGGTTTGTTTTCTACCTATAATAGTCAAAAGCAAGTTCCGACTCCTGAAAAATTTTTAGAAAAATGCCCAATTCCGATAGAAATTTGTCCAAAACATAAACAAGAGTGTATGTCTAAACCAGAAGAATGTCCAATATACATTCAAAATGTAATTGGAAAAAATGCATTTTTTAAATCTCTAGTTGTTATTTTTGCTGCTGAGATTGGGGATAAGACTTGGTTTAGTGTAGCAATTTTGGTAACCCAATTTCATCCAATTGGTGTCCTAGTTGGAGCGATTATCTCATTAGCTTTAGTAAATGGTATGGGGGTTCTCCTAGGGCAACGATTTGCTTCTAAAATTCCCAAAAAGGAGCTTGATATTCTTATTGGCGTTTTCATGATCAGTATCGGTCTGATACTATTAGGACAGATCGTTTTGTTATAAAGAAACCACGATAGGTTCTCTAACATCAGTTGAAAGATCATTAATATTTAGTTCTGAAGGAAAAGAAAGATTAGCTAAACGTTTGATTTTCAATGATAGGGCTTCTATAAAAATAGTAGTTGCTTTTTCATCCAACGTTCCGGGGGGACACCTTTCAAAATGGGGTTTAATTACTTCTGCTAACTCAAATGTGAGTGTTGAAAGTATTGGAGCTTGCTTGTACAGATTTAGAATATTTTCTTTGGTGGAATTTGCAAGAAATGAAATACCCCCTGGTGAAAGTCCCCCTCTTGCAATAGTATTCTTACTGAAGAAAAAGCGTACAAAGGCATAGTGACTAGAGTCAACTGGAATTATTCCCTCACCAGGAATGTAACGATCAAGAGTAAAACATCCCCCAAGGAAAAGAGATTTCATTGCTGCTTTTATTGCAAGATCAGAATCTATTCCTTTGCTGTAGATCGCTACTCTTGGACCCATTGAACCATCAAAAGTTGATAAACAGAAATGAAGATCCAATTTATAACAGCCCCAACTAATCAAAATAGGAACCAGTAATCCGATTAACTTCTTATTTATTCATCATGACAGATATGATGTTGTGAAGAACTTTGAGAAGTCGAAGCTTTCTTCTTCACCTACAAAGCCAATTTTACTCTTGAAAGAAAATTCCTTTAAAATATGATAACTCCGGAATTTCTCACCTTCAGGATATTTCTAAATATTAACTTTCATTTTTTGAATTTCGTCTAATTGATATTAGAACTCAGTTTTCTTAGCTTTAGTATAGTCAGCAAAAATGTATCTCTTATTTCAAAAGTGGTCAAATGAGTACCTCAAATAACGCTGACGTAAATGGCGCGTACAATATCCTGAGGAAAGTAGTTCCCAAGGCTTTTGCTGAGGGAATAGAGGGTGTTGGGTTACACCCTGAACGAATTGAATTATTCGCTTTAAAACAAATGAATCATTTGACTCATTTGTTATGACCTGTTAATCATTGTTAATATTGGAAAATATCTTTTGTAAACTTTTCTTCAACTTGATTTTTTGGTGTTTCTTGTGAAATCATCTTTGCATATCTGTAATAATTCACAGGAAGTTGCACTTCAAATGACGCTCTTTTCCATGACACTATGATATTCTTAGTGAGAATTCCTAAGAATCGCTTAAGTTCATTTTTTTGCACGTAAAATACTATGTTTGAAGAGTAGATGAATAGTTAGTATTAAATACAAGGCGTATTTCGCTGAAATTGACCCTATTGGACTCAAATGAATAGTCAGTGCTAGTCTGAAATCACTGAAAAAGCGTTAATGCGTTTGAAAGTGCTAAATACTAAATTCATGAGCTACTCCTATCCTTATAGTCTTATCAGAGCCACGAACGGGATCAGAATGATTGCAAAAAGCCGGATGGATGCTCCCAAGATGCGATATATTGGTCAGGCCCTTGTAAAACAACCCGCTCCTGTAAAGGGAGAGGTCTTCATAATTAAAAACCGTTGTAAAGGCTGTTTACTCTGTATAGAGTATTGTCCTCAAAAAGTCCTTGAAGAAAGTAAAGATTACAACGAAAAGGGCTATCATTACCCTAAACTAAAGGAAGATACCAATAAGATTTGTGTGAACTGCGGTTTTTGTACCTTGATGTGTCCAGAGTTTGCAATACATACTATTTCCCAAGAACAGTATAATAATCTCAAATCAACCAAACAAAAGTAAATTTACGATTGGGGGAATAAAAATGAGTAAAGCTGATCCTAAGGGTGTACAAACAGGAAAACATTTTCTTACAGGAAATATTGCTGCTGCAGAGGGTGCGCTTGCTGCAGGATGTCGTTTTTTCGCTGGCTACCCTATCACTCCCTCTACAGAATTAGCTGAACATATTTCACGTCGTTTCCCCAAAGTTGGGGGAGTTTTTATTCAGATGGAAGACGAGTTAGCGTCAATGGCGGCAATTCTAGGAGGATCTTGGGCGGGAGTTAAATCGATGACAGCTACATCAGGTCCTGGATTCTCCCTTATGATGGAAAATATAGGTTTAGGGGCAATGACTGAAACACCTTGTGTTGTAGTTAATGTACAACGAGGCGGACCTTCAACAGGACTACCAACAATGGTTGGCCAACAAGAGGTTATGCAAGCTCGATGGGGTTCCCATGGTGATTATGAAATTATTGCCTTATCTCCTTCTTCTCCTCAGGAATGTTTTGATACAATGATTAAGGCTTTTAACCTCTCTGAAAAGTTCCGCGTGCCCACGATTGTTTTAATGGATGAGTGTGTTTCACACATGAGCGAGAAGGTAGAAATTCCTAACGCTTCTGAACTTGAAATGATTGAAAGAAAGCGTCCCGAACCTCGAAAAGAAGTTATTACGATCTTAGAAGAACATGATAAACCGGATAGATTTTTACCGTTTAAACCTGAAAATGACATGATTCCTCCTATGGCCTGTGCTGGTGATGGTTATTTTATCCATGTAACTGGATTAACGCATGATGAGAGGGGATACCCTGAAATTTCAGCTGAGGCTCATGAACCGCTTGTGAAACGTATCTGTGATAAAATACGTCTTCGCTCAGAAGAAATTATTGAATTGGAAGAAATCCTTGTAGAAGATGCAGAAATTATTGTCATCGCATTCGGATCTGTTTCACGAACTGCAAATCGAGCTGTCAAACAAGCTAGAGAATTAGGCATCAAGGCAGGATTATTAAGACTAATCACTATTTGGCCGTTCCCCGAAAAAAGAATTCAAGAACTGTCCGAAAAGATGAAAGCGTTTATTGTAGCTGAAATAAATTATGGTCAAATGTTCTTTGAAGTTGATCGTGTTTCAAAAGGAAAGCTACCAGTCCTCTTATGTCCAAAAGTAGGAGGACAGTTACATACTCCTGAAGAAATTTTAACAAAAATCAAGGAAGCTGTATAATGGCATCGGATCAATCTCCTACCCCCCATATTCCAGTTACACATGAAGATGATACGCATCCTATGGATTCCTATCTAAGGATGGACCGGATGCCCCATATTTGGTGTGCCGGATGTGGAATCGGTGGAATGATGGCCGCATATATCCAGGCTTTACAGGATACAAAACGGGATATTCTTAATGAAGTAGTTGTTTCTGGAATAGGTTGCTCTGGTCGTGCAGCAGGTTATGTTGGATTCGATTCTTTCCACACAACTCATGGACGAGCCTTACCTTTTGCGACAGGATTGAAATTAGCCAATCCTAAATTGAATGTAACTGTGATATCTGGCGATGGTGACCTTTTTGCAATTGGTGGGAATCATTTGATACATTCAGCCAGACGTAATATGGATTTACTTATACTCTGTTTTAATAATTATATTTATGGAATGACTGGGGGTCAAGTAGCACCTACAACTCCATTAGAAGGAATTAGTACAACAACACCATATGGAAACGTTGAACACCCATTTAACCTTTCAGCACTCGCTGCAGCTGCTGGTGCTACATACGTTGCTAGATGGACCTCTGTAGATGTACGTAGACTCACACAAGCTATAACGGAAGCCTTTGAAATTAAAGGATTCAGATTTATTGAAGTAATTGGTCCATGTCCAACAAGCTTTGGTCGAATGAATAAAGCAGGAGATGGAGTCCAAATGGCGCAAGGAATCCAAGAACGAACAAAAATTATCCATGGTATCCACCCCTCTGAAACCAATATTACCGATAAAAGTCCAATCATTGTCGGAAAGTTTGTTGATGAACGTAAAGAGACTTTCTTTGAATCTTACGAGAATTTAGTCCGGAGGGTGAATCGCTAATGTCAAACCAACGCACTGGAAGGGTCGAACTTCGAATCGCTGGATTTGGAGGTCAAGGAATCATTCTTTCTGCCGTGATAACTGGAAAAGCAGCGAGTTTATTTGAAGGGAAACAAGCAACTGTTATGGAAATTTATGGCCCAGAATCCCGTGGTGGATCTAGTAGTGGAACAATTGTAATAGATGATGATCCAGTAGATTATCCTTACGTTTCTCATTTAGATATTTTTGTTGTAATGTCACAAGCTGCATATTTGAAGTTCGTTTCTGAATTAGGACCTGGAAGTGTCATGATTTATGATGAAGACCTTGTGGAACCAGAAGAAAAAGATTTGGAAGGAGTAATGAAATATCCAATTCCCTCAACACGAACTGCAGAAAAGTTAGGTAGACGGATAGTCGCCAATATTGTAATGCTTGGTGCTCTTGCAAGTTTAGGCGGGGTTATTTCAAGAGAATCAATGAAAAATGCAATACTAGCTACTGTACCCAGAGCACTTGAACTTAACGCTAAAGCTTTTGAAGATGGTTACGAATATGGTGAAAAAATGAAAGAAAAACAAAAAGCTGAAGCAATGTAAGGAATAAAATCAATTAATTTATCTTTCTTATTAATCTATCAAAATAGTTACGTATTTACTCAGAAAATTAACGAGATATAATTAGAAAAATTAACGACCAATGAAAAAACCCGAAAAACTAGGTTTTAATATCTAAAGAATTCGCTAAGGATGAAAAATTCAGTTTCTCAAGGTAGAAAGTTATATTTGAGTGGTAGTTACGAATGGAAATCTGGAAACGCACAAGAACTGGAGTATTTGTCTGTCATTGTGGAAAGAACATTGCAGGAACTGTTGATGTAGAAAAATTAGCTAAAGAAGCCGGAGAGAAAACCGATGTTGTAGAGTCGGTTTCGTATCTGTACATGTGCTCAGACCCTGGACAGAAGCTCTTAGAAAATGCAATTCGTTCGAAAGGGCTTGACAATGTTGTAATAGCGTGCTGCTCGGCAAATCTCCATGAAGATACCTTTAGAAAAGCTGCTGAACGAGCAGGCCTTAATCCATACCTTGTTGAAATCGCAAATATCCGCGAACAATGTAGTTGGGTACATCCAGACCGTAAAAAAGGGACTGAGAAAGCTAGAAAAATCATCGATGCAGTAATAACTAAATCAGAACATAATCAAGCTCTTATACCATTAAAAGTACCTGTAACACGAAAAGCCTTAGTAATTGGTGCTGGGATTGCAGGCATCCAAGCAGCTCTAGACATTGCGGATGCAGGATATGAAACACTTCTTGTTGAAAAAAGAGCGACGATTGGAGGTCATATGGCTCAACTTTCTGAGACATTTCCTACTCTTGATTGTTCACAATGTATTTTAACACCAAAGATGGTCCAAGTATCACGACATCCGAAGATTAAATTAATAACCAATGCAGAAATTGAAGATGTTTCAGGATATGTTGGTAATTTTAAAGTAAAAATAAATCTAAAGCCAATGTATGTGGATCCAGACAAATGTACGCTTTGCGGAGAATGTGCTACAGTTTGTCCAGTTAGTGTACCAAGTGAATTTGATGAAGGATTGAGCATGCGAAAGGCGATTTACATGCCCTTTGCACAAGCTGTTCCTTCAACATACACTCTTGATGAGTCTACTTGTCTTGGACTTCATCCTCTTAGATGTGAAAACTGTCGGACTGCGTGTAATAAAGAAGGACCTGGGGCTATTAATTATGATGTTAGGCCAATAATTATTGAAGAAGACATAGGTGCTATCGTTATAGCAACAGGTTACGCACTTTATGATAAAGAAAAAATTGGAGAATATGGGTATGGGGAGAACTTAGACGTTATTGATGGTCTTCAGTTTGAAAGACTTCTTTCAGCATCCGGTCCAACACAAGGTGAAGTTAGACGACCTTCAGATGGAAAAATTCCAAAAGATGTTGTCTTTGTTTTGTGTGTAGGATCTCGTGATCCAGAAAACCATCTATCTTACTGTTCTAAGATCTGTTGTATGTATTCCACTAAGCATGCTCTTCTTTATAAACATCAAGTTCCCGATGGACAAGCTTACGTATTTTTCATGGATATTAGAACTGCTGGTAAAGGTTACGAAGAGTTTTACCAAAATGTTGCTGAAAAGGAAAAGGTAGTTTACATTCGAGGACGAGTTTCTAAAATATTCAAAGATGGCGACAAGACGATGGTCTGGGGGGTTGACACGCTTTCAGGTAAACGTGTGGAAATCCCTGCTGATATGGTAGTACTTGCGACTGGAATAAAGTCCAGTCCTGAAGCAAAAGATATTTCGATGCTTTTACATGCTGCTGTCGATGAAAGTGGTTTCTTTAAGGAAGCACATCCAAAATTACGACCAGTTGAAACATTAAATCACGGAATTTTCCTTGCAGGAGCAGCTCAAGGCCCAAGAGATATCCCAGAAGTTGTTGCCCAAGCAAGTGGTGCTGCAAGTAAAGTTATTTCTCTTCTTACCTCTCCAGAACTAGAGCATGAACCAATTGTGGCAAAAGTCGATGAATATCTCTGTACAGGTTGTGGTACCTGTGTAGAAATGTGTCCATATGAAGCTTTGGCTTTAAATGAAATTACTGGTAAAGCTATAGCCAACACTGCAAAATGTGAAGGTTGTGGTATTTGCATTGTGGCATGCCCAACAGGTGCAACAAAATTGAACAACCAGCGAACTTTCCAGATTATGAAGATGATTGATAGCTTCTTTCAAGAAAAAATGTTAGCCTAGGGGGTACTATATTGTCAATCAAAAGCAAATTTGAACCAAAAATACTCGCACTCATTTGTAGGTGGTGTACAAGTGCAGGAGCCGATCTAGCAGGTGTAAGTCGTCTGGAGTACCCTCCAAATATTTTACCAATTACAGTAAATTGTACTGGTCGAATTGACCCCTTATTTATCCTAAGAGGATTTGAAAATGGAGCAGACGGTGTCCTCGTCTCTGGATGTCACGAGGGGGATTGTCATTATGTTGATGGTAATATTAAGGCCATTAAGCGATTTAATTTCTTTAAGAAAATATTTAATGAGATAGGTTTTGGAGAAAGAGTAATTTTTGAACACGTTTCTGCATCTGAAGGAGCAAAATGGCAAAGAGTAACAAAAGAATTCACAAAAAAAATACGTAAACTCGGTCCAAGTCCGATTAAAAATCCACAAAACCTAACCAAACTCTATATTGACGAAACATATCGTAAAAAACATGGTATTCATGATATCCTCGTTTCTATAAGTGAAAAAATCGGTTATAAACCTTCTGACTCCATCTTCTTTAATGCAGATGAGGTTATGGAAGGATATGGATTTCCAAAACGAGATTCAGAGAAATGTATAGGTTGTTATGCTTGTTACAGCGTTTGTCCAGAGCAAGTTATCTCTCTAGAAGACGTGGAAGGTAAAAGACAATATGGTACTCTTCATGCATCTTGTGTAGTTTGTAAAGAATGTGAAAAAGCATGTCCACAAGAAGCAATTGAGGTTCTTCCTGGTTTTGAACTTGTCTCATATCTAACAAGTCAACCATTAATGGATCTTGAAGTTCCTTTAGAAACTTGCTCCTTTTGTGGAGATCATTTTGCCCCTATCCAATTCTCTCAAGAGCTAAAAAAACGCATTTATGAAAAACAAGCTGAAAAATCTGTATCAAATCTTCGGTTACCTTTTGATCCATATACTACTTGTCCTAAATGCAAACGTGAGAGATTTTCTCAAACAATTGCTGAAGTAGCTCAACCAAAATTGTATACGGGGAGAGTTTCCTAGGAGGTTCGATTGTTGGCAAAGAATGTCTTTCTCGTTATGAACCGTTGTCTTGGTTGTGAAGAATGTATAGAAGCCTGTGCTCGAGAAAACGGTGAGTCACTCTGTTTTGTAGAGAGTTTTCAAGGAGTTCCAGTACCTTTCCGTTGTGCACATTGTGAAGATGCTCCTTGTGAAAAAGTGTGTCCTACTGAAGCAATCTCTCGGAATACTGATGGAATTGTCCTAGTGGATGACGAGAAATGCATAGGTTGTCGTTCATGTGAAATAATTTGTCCTTGGGGTGTTCCGATTTATAACCAACAGACTAGGAAAATAATGAAATGTAATATGTGTCTAACAAGGCAACAACAAGGGAAAATCCCCGCTTGTGTTGAAGTTTGCCCTGCAAAAGCATTGGTATTTGGAGAACTAACTGAGTTTCAAGTTGATTATCACGAAAAAACTGCAGTGCGGCTAGATGAAGCGGGAAAATTCGCCAGAAGAGTCGTATTGCCTCAGGAGGGATAATAATGGTTTGTGCCGTAAAAGCAATTCCTTACGAAAAAATCCGAGATCAGTTTAATACTGGCGAAAAAGTGTCTATTGTTTCGTGTAATACTTGTACTCGATCACAGGAAGCTGGGGGCGCGAAGATGATGGAAGAAATGGGACAAAGACTAATCCAGGATGTTGGGATCGAAGTTGTGGAAGAAATTGTTTTGACTACAGGTTGCAATTCTGATTATTATGATCATGCAAATCCCCTAGAAAAAGTAGATAAAATTCTCTGTTTAGGTTGTTGGGCTGGTTGGACGGTTATTAAACGGAAATTCCCAAATATTCCCATCGTAGCTGGAGTAAAAACTATCGGGGTCCCTGCTTTAACAAAAATGAAGGCAGTAGTTCCACCAAAGGGGGTTGAGGTATGATAGTTGTACTTCGTGATTTAGATTATGAGGATCTAAAAAAACAATTAAGCCGAGATGACAAAATAATTGTCTGGAGTTGTAATGACTGTACAAAATACTGTAATCTCGGTGGAAGGAAACATCTTAATGCATTATCTAATGCTTTAGAGAAAGATGGGTCTAAGGTTCTGAAAAGAGAGTTAGTAGGCGTTTCGTGCCAAATGAAAATAAATAGAGAAAGAACAAAACACCCTGCAACTAAAGAACTTTTCAAAGAAGCTACAGCAATCATTGTGTTAGCTTGTACCGATGGATTTTTGAAGGTACAGAGAGTCTTTAGAAAGAAAAAAGTAATTCAAGTCGGTCTTAGTGTCGGCCTTGGAACCTACTCCAAACAAGAAGGAATGAAACTAGTAATCCCTCTTGAAGAGACTGGATTGAACCCTTCAATTGAAGGATTATCTCTTGAAGAAGCTGCGAAGAAACTAAAGTTAAAATCTGGTCCAATTGTGTAGGAGAGATGGCTTGTGACTGAAAGTAAAGTCGTTATAATTACTCGAAAGAGTTTACAGAGCGAATTCGTCAAAAAGATTGAGGAATGGAGTGGACAAAACGTTTTTTCATGCTATTGGTGCGGAAAATGTTCTGCTGGGTGTATGATGGTATCTGATGAATCAGAGTTTGATGTTATGCCTCATGAAGTAATACGACGAATTCAACTGGGTGATGAGAGTATTCTCGAAACAAAAATGCCGTGGCTTTGTGCAAGCTGTGAAATTTGTTCTGTTCGCTGTCCTAGAGGGATTGATGTTGCTAAAGTA
>JAEOTI010000413.1 GCA_016839955.1 Candidatus Hodarchaeota archaeon
AATGCTTTATTAACTAAATATGCAGTTACTGCACTATCTTTGCCACCACTAAAGGAAATAAAGACCTTAAAATCTTTTTTCTTTTTGTAAATCCAATTAATAAATTTTAACGCCATTTCCTCTAATTTTTCCAGCCTTTCCTTGTTCCCCTCAATTAATTTCTTCTTATATTCTGGATCGTTCCAGAAATATCCTTTGATTTCTTTACATTTAGAGCGTTTGAAGTAATTCTTCTTATCATGAAGAATAATATCCCGATTGGTTAATCCCCACGTGTCAATATCATATTCTCCCTGTAATAATATTTTAAAATGAGGTGTTCCTTCTGACATTTCAGAATATAGCAGATTTCGACTTCGATAGAGGATTTTCGGAAAGCGATCCGCACGATCTTTATTGGATTGATCATCTATCTCTATTTCTGGTTTTTCAGAATGATTAACGAAAAGGTCTTTATACATTTGATACTCTTTTTTTCCAACAGGTTTTACCCGTGAAATGAAATCAACTACTTTATGGGGTACAGTTCTGGAACCTCCGCATTTACTTTGAATCAGTGGAATGTTGCAATCTAAACACCATTTAAAATGACTCATGCTACATTCTCCATATAAAATATATTCTGTTGATTCAATACACCCTTTTGAATATCTGGATCTGTTCCTAATCGAGTTACAATCAAGAGATCTATGTTTTGCCCAATGTAATCGATAATCTGCTCGAAACTTTCATCATCTGCAGAGTATAATGTCTCATCAATAATAAAGAATGGAAAGTCTTGTAAGAGTGCATTTTTAATAGAAAAACCAACAAGAATCGCGATTAATCTCTTTTCTAGACCAGAAAGTTCCCTGAATTCTCCAAGTGCCCCTGTTTTTCGAACAATTTTCAGATTGAAATCATCATCGAGCTTAATTGATGCTAAGAACGGGATATCCAATTCTGTGATTATTTTGCTTAGATGAAAGTCAATCTTGTCGACAATATTCTCTTGGATTGATTTAATGCCTTTTTGAATGAAAAATATTACTTTTTTCAGATTTTTTCTTCTTACATCAAATGTTTTAAGCATTGAAAGTTGAGTTTCTATTCTTGTTAGCTCACTTTGGATTTTACGTAAGCTCTTCTCCATAATTTTGAGTTCGCCCTGTAATTCGTTTTCCATACGTTCTATTTCGTTTTTCTTTTCAGATTTTTCTAGTACTTGATCCTGAAGACCCTCAAAAACAACTTTTATTTCGTCCAAGGATTTATTTTTTTCTGTAATTCTCGCTTCAAGTTCTTTTAATTTCTTTTTTTGCCGAATAATTTTGTTTTTCGTGCTTCTATTTTTTTTTCTAAGCTCCTTTTCTTCTTTAGGAAGTCCTACTTTAATATTCTGAAGTTTTTCTTCATGCTTTTTTCGATTTTTTAGGAAGTCAGATATTAAATTTGTTTCTTCTAATTTTTGTTCAACGAAATGAATTTTTTCATCTTCTATCGTTCTCAGTTTTCGGGCTAATTGCGCTTGCGAGATCACAGAACCACAATGCAAACATTCATTTATATTTTCATCTAAAGTGTTCTTGAAATTAGAAATTAGAATATCACAACGGGAAATTTCTCTGTTTATCTTATTAAGAACTGACCTTTTTTGTTTAATTTCAACATCAAGCTTTTTTAGCTCATTATTGTGAAATTCAACACGATCTTTTGCAGTTTCAAAGCTCTCTCCAATTTTTGAAAGTTCTAATTCAAAACTTTCTTTATCTTTTGCTAGTTTTGGGAGTTGAGTCTTTAAGACATTTTTATCCTTTTTTAATTTGTTCAATTCATTATCTATTCTTTCTAATTCAGTGGAAGTCTGTTTAAAATTAGTTACCAGCTCAGAATCAAATTCTTCTGAAATTGACGCAAGCTGATATTTTTCAAATTCTGATTTTTTATTGCGTATCTCTGACTGTAGGATTTTTTGTTCTTGGTGTAAGCGATGGTTCTCTTTTAGTAATTGTTTTGATTCTTGATCTTTTTGGTCTCTATAACAAGAATCTAACCTCATACAAGCTCCATAAGCCTTTTGATAAACATCTAAATCTGTTATTCTCACAAACCAGTCCTTTAAAATGCTAAAATCTCCTTTAATCACCGCCTCCATTATTTCATGGCTCTCAGTCAAGAATGTTACTTGTTTAGCAAATTCATGTTCGGTTAATAACTTCTTTTTAGTTATTCGGACAGTACCGTCTGATCGCCTCCCTAGTTCAGCAAAAAAGCTGTCATCACCCTTTCGCAACCGAACATGTCCAATCCTTGACGAAGAATTCAAGATGTTCGTATCTATAGTGT
>JAEOTI010000414.1 GCA_016839955.1 Candidatus Hodarchaeota archaeon
CGCATTAAACCAAATTGGAATAACTTCGAATGGAGAGTCAATTTCTTTGTAAGTGCATAGATTCTAATACCTTTTTTTGAACAGTTTTCTAATTCAATCTGTAAGTTTCCACTCGTAACATATGGTGAATAAATTATAATCGCTTCTTTAGCTTGTTTTACAAGGTCAGTAGTTAATTCTAAGGGATTAAATTTTATGGAGTCTGGGGTTTCATCTAATATTTGCTCCCAAAATCCTTGAATTTCATTGTTTCCGTTGTCAATTGTTTCAGTGAATCTTTTTTCTTTAATATTTAGTGTCATTTCCTAATTCCTCATTAGATTTCGGGCCAGAGATCTTCTGCAACCCAAATCTTCGATGCCAGAACTTCCAAATTTTCATCCTGAGAAATTAAGTTAAGATATCCCTTCCCGCCTATTTGCAATTCTGGAAACCTTCTTCTTAATGGAGTACGACCTAGTATTTTCTCTTCTACTTCCTCAACATACTTCAATGTTTGATATGCCTCTTCTCTCTCTATTTCATTGACAACAAGACAATATAGCCACTTCTCAGCGTCATTTTTAGACCTAGGCAAGACTTGGATTTTGGTGATGTCTATTCTATAGTTACCTGTATCTTCCCCCCATGAAAAGAACAGGTTTTGACCCTCTAAGGTAACACTTGACTCGAAACTATGAAAAGCAGTAGTTTCTTCAATGTTGTCATAAGAAACTAATCGAGCAATTAGTTCTTGATCCCAATTATCAACTAACCTTTCCATATTTAAAGTAAATGAGAAATCAGTATAATTTGTATCTTGATACGAATAAACTCCATTATCAGATTCTATGCGAAGTGTGCAACCATTTTTTGAGTCATAAGTAACTGTTAATGTTGCATTTAAAGCGGTCCTACGCAATACACGTGGGTTTTCGTTCTGTGCATGTTCAAACTTTAAATGAAATTCTGTAGACTCTTTACGCCATGATTCAGAATAACTATCATCATATTCAGTATAATAACGAAATTCTTCTGTGTTTCCTTCAATATTCTCTTGAAAAGGTTTCAATCGCTTGAAATCAATTATTTTCTCACCAATCAATGGATCATTGACATAAAAAATTTCATAGAGACCTGATTCTGGATATAATATCTCTCCAGATTCTATTGCTTTTTGACCAACTGGTGTGAGTTGACCATCTTTCAATAAGCCCAAGTTTTTTTCTAGGAATTGCTCCAGATGACTTATTTCACCTTCTGAAAAGTCCCAATGACCAATATTATTAAGCAACCAAACAATATTCGGTCGTTTCTCTTTTACTCTTATCGTTGCTAATGCAGAAATACAGTGAATGTCGATTTTTTTTGTAGCTATGATTCTAACCAAACTCTATCATCCCTTATTCTTTCTCATCAACTCATATTATCACTGGTTCTTGCTACTCATGCCCGTAGAGATCGTTTTGCGAGTTCCCCTAGTTCAAAACTTCCCCTTTGGTGTTCAGCAAAATAAGACCAATCTCCTACTATTACTAATAAATACTTAGCCCTAGTAATTGCCACATTTAGACGATTAGGGCTATCCATAAATCCTAGTCTATTGTTTTGCACCATTGATAAGAAGATAACATCAGCTTCTCTTCCTTGAACTTTATCAACAGTATAGCAATAGACTCGAACTTTTCCTATCCTAAAACGAGTTTGTTTTCTTTGATTGTTTTGTTCTGGAAAATGAGTCTTAATTAGATCTCGTAGCTTTTTCCTTTGATTCTCATAAAAGGATAGAAGCAGAACTTTCCATTGTCGTTTTTCGCCATCATTTTGAGATTTGACCCAATTTAGAAATTTTCTTAACTCGTCAAGTATAGCCAGGGCTTCTTTCTCGTTACTATTACGACTAACATACACATTCTTTCCACTTACATCTTTCCATACGCGTCTTCGTCCTTGATACCCATCAAAGCTCCAGTCACGAATTCCTTCTTCCGTAATAGCTTTCACATCTCTTAAAGCTCCTTTCTCTTTGTAAAAAAATAATCTTGGGAGATCAGAAATTTCAGGATGCATACGATGTTGATAAGACAATAATTCATGTCGATCTAGTAAAATAGACTCTGGAAATCCACTAGATAAAACCGTTCTGAGCCCTTCTGGTCTATAATATTGTGTCACACCTTCTTGAAGGCTTGTAAGGATTGATGGAAACGAAATTTGTGCTATTTTCTTCACATCTCTCCAAACTTCTATGTTAGCACTCCTTTCTGGTGGAAGCAATGCCCTCATACTTGTTTCATAATAATTTATTGTCCTATTTACTCTTTCTTCGCTTTTTTTTAGATTTAGTTCGTATACCCTTTTCATGCGCCAAGCTATTTCTCCAGCCCAACTTTTTAGTAATGAAGAAAGAATATCGTGTTTTATTAAATTTGGATTATATGTCCAACCCCCTTTTGGAAGCTTATAAGAATATACTCTATCTTGGTTTATTTTAAGCCAATAATCATGTCTATATTCAAAACAATCAGGGTCATTGGGGTTATTTGGATATATCAAAATATGTGTTGCAGGTAGGTCTCTCCAAACTCTCTTAAAAGCTTCGTCCTGAACAAAAATGAAATTCTTTCCAAAAATTGAGTATATTTGGCTCTGAAATGAGTCTTTAGGAAAATGAAAAATATGTGGAAGACCAGAATCAGGAAGTTCAGATTCTGTTACAAATCCAAATTGTAGATGGTCGTATCGACGTTCATTGGGGGATTTTTCTATATCCCAGGATAATTTCTGTTTTAATAATTCATGTATAGCAACTATTACCGCAATTTCACCAACATAGATATATTTTGGAAGAGATAGAAATTGGTTACTTCGTCGCTTTCCTGGGAGTTTTGCTTGATCAAATACTAGTTTTAAGAAAACTAATTGGGCAGTCTCTTGTGCCCTGCTATCTAATATCCCCTCAAGATTTACCCGGACATGTAATGTTTCAGTATATGGAGAAAGTTGATGTATGTCCCCCGTTAGGATCCATTTCTCCGCATGAATAGCAGGGACAAGAAATTCTTGAAAAGTTGTTTTACTTGCTTCGTCGATAATTAAATAATCAAATTCAGGTGAAACATAGTCTTGTCGTTTTTTCTTAAATGGTGGGTATTGTAAGACTCCAATTGTTGTCCCACAAACAAGGTTGGATGACCTGATCACCAATTCATTTAAAGATTCATCTTGTTTATCTGCGGGAAGATTTACAAACCAGTCTTCTTTGTCAATCTGTTTCTTCATTTCTTCAATTCGTTTATCTAGTTGATAGTTCTTGACTTCCTCCGATATACTCTCTTCACGACCAACTCGTAAAGGAACTATCCCGTTTCGCTTTAATCCACCTTCCTGTAAGAACTCCTGTGCAAGGTTTTCAATAACATTATCAATTGCAACATGAGTAGAAGCTGAGAGAAGTACTCTTTTTCCTAACCGTAAAAGTTGAAATACTAGTTCTGCAATTGCAGTTGTTTTTCCAGAACCAGGAGGACCCTCCAAAATGGCAAAATCAGGAGTATTTAAGCTTTTGAGTACAAATTTACGTTGTTCTTCAGTTCCTTCCCGTTTATCGGTGGTTAATATCTTCCAATCTACATTTTCATTGGTATATAGAGTTGATAATGGTTCCCAATCAACTGAGTCATATCGTTCAAACAATTTCAATAAATTTCGATGTTTGAATGCAGGATATCTGCTCAAGGTTTTTACTGCTTGTAATTGCATTTTTAATTGATAGGTGTTTTTTGGTGGAAATATTAGGTCGTTTGAAGGTTCTCTTTCTAATAATAATTTTGATTCCTCTCGCTTGCTTCTCAGGATTTTAATTCGTCCAGTTTTACTATGACCTTTGATATCAGGTTCTTCCCAGACTTCGTATTCAAAAGCTGCAGATAATAATTCAAAAAAAATGTCTAATAAACTGCCCTGATCTTCATCAGCATGGTCATATGTCGTTTCAGGCTCGTAAAGGACAATCCAAGTGCCTTTTGGTTTTTTTCCCTTTGCTAGTTCTTTATATTTATAATATCTTCCGTCTAGGTCTGATAATGTTCCTTCTATTTCTCTTGGAGTTTCAATTATGAATTTTGAATCTGAAACATTTACGTAATTCAGATTGTCTTTTTCATCTCGCAACTGGATTCCTACAAGAGTAGAAATCGATCTTTCTTCGTATTCAATCTTTATTCCATCTATATATAGTTCAATATTAGAAGGAACTGGGTTTTTCATTTCAAATTCATAATAGTCACTACCCATCTTTCTTCTCTGAATTTGATATTTAGAACCATGACAATCTTCTAGATATTCAAGCCTTGAGCTAAATTCAACTGACAGTGTTTTCCATTCCACAGGTCTCATTCTATAGTAAATAATGTCTTTAGGATTTAACTGAGTCTTTTCATCAAGGAATACAACGATTCCTTCTTCTTCTTCTTCATAACTCACAATTTCAACAATAATTCCATCTTCTCGTTGTATAGGAATATCAGTTCTAAATTCAGAAGGTGAAATAAAAACTTTTATTCTCTTGTGAGGTTTTTGAACATTAATTCTTTGAGAAGGCTCGATTTGATAACGGATACTTGCATCTTTTTCCCATTTAAGACCATACCTTTCAACATCCATGGATCTAATTGCTTTTTGGAGATAACGGTAAAAAAAACCTAATTCATGATATACAAAAGACATAAGGTGGCCTGGATTATGTGTTTCAACATTTTGAAAGAATAAATTTGGTTCCCTAGGTTTTGGCTCCCATTTGAAGTGTTCGTGTCTCTTTCTTGACATCCAAAGATACCTATTTTTTTTTAGAAAATTCCTTTTTAAAACCTTCTTGAGCTTCAATTAGATCTGAAAGAGCATTTCTATTATTTTCAACGAAAAAACAAAATATTTTAGTTGAATTTAAAGAAAATTAAGGTGCATTTTCAAAATGGGACGCAGGAATTTACTTCGAGGCTATCAATACACAATGCTGATTAATTTGAAATTTTATAAACGTCCAACTCAAAGGACAGTTTATCATTTTCTCTCTATAAAAATGTCAAACTCCATAGTCATCAGGTGTTTATTCCCTATGGCTATTTCTA
>JAEOTI010000069.1 GCA_016839955.1 Candidatus Hodarchaeota archaeon
AATTATAAATTTTAACTTGCTCTTTTTATTTTTGTTACTTTTCGAATACCTAGTATCACTATTCTGAAAAATATAGGTATAAAAACACTAACATCATATAGATATATTATTCCATTTTAACACCTAAATTTGGATAAATAGGGATCTGATATATTTATGAAAAGAAAAAAATTGAAAATTTTAGTTTTGATTTTAAGTCTATATTTAGTTTCCTCATCGATTCTTTTTGGTAATGTTGTCGTTGTTAGGGGTTGGGAAAACACAGCGACGGGGATTTGTACAGAAGCAGAAGAACAAGTTGCTGCCAGTATAACAAAAACATCAGATGGGGGGACCATTATTACGTGGATGGATAATCGCAGTGTGGATTACGACATTTACGCACAAAAACTTGACTCTTATGGGAATATTCAATGGACAGTCGATGGAGTTGCATGTACAGGATCAGGTCATCAGACTTATCCACGAATATGTTCTGATGGTGCTGGAGGTGCCATTATTGTTTGGCAGACTTTTCCTGTGTACGATCTTTATGCCCAAAGAATTGATTTCACAGGAAGTGTTGTGTGGGATCCTAGTGGTGTAGTAATATGCAACGCAACAGATACTCAGTGGAATTTGGATATGTGTTCTGATGGTGCTGGAGGTGCAATAATTGTCTGGCAAGATTATAGATCTCCCGCAACTGATTCAGATATTTATGCTCAAAGGATTGATCAGAATGGAAATACCTTATGGGATGATAATGGAACTATCGTATGCGATGCAATAGATGATCAGAATTTTCCTAAACTTACTGTTACTTTCACAGGTAGGGTATATTTCACTTGGGCAGATAGTAGACTAGGATCCTCTGATATTAATATTTATAGTCAGCAATTCGACCTTAATGGAAGTCGGATATGGCCTACTAATGGATATATTGTGTGCAACGTAGCTGGAGAACAAAATTTTCCAGAAATTATCAGCTCTGGAAGTGATATTATAGTTTGCTGGACAGATTATCGAAATGATCTCCTTGGTGATATTTATGCCCAAAGGTTAAATTATCAAGGTGTACTTACATGGGGTCTTGGTCTTGGGTTACCAATATGTAATGCAAATGATTCCCAGTCAAGTATGCAAATATGTAGTGATATGGTAGCTGGAGCCATCATAGTTTGGACAGATAGAAGAGCAAATTCACAGTGGGACATATACGCTCAAAGAATAAATTGGACAGGTGAAACTCAATGGACCCCAAACGGAACAGCAGTATGCTCAGCGATTAATGATCAAACTAGTCCTGTAATAATAAGTGATGGAGCTTCTGGGGCAATGATTGTGTGGTCTGATCACAGGAATCCTTCATATTGGTTCTTGTATGCCAATAGAATTCTATCCAATAGTACAACTATTTGGACAGATGGTTGGGCGGTTGATGCTTCTATTGGATGTGATCAGTTTAGTCAGTCTTTGGTTTTAACAGAACCGGGAATTGCGATTATTGCGTGGGATGACGATAGATCTGGTGGCAAGCGTGATATTTGGGCTCAATACTTCATTGACGGAGATAATCCAACATCCAACTCTCCTACTGATGCGACATATGAAGAAGGGGAGACGGGAGTATATATTCCATGGTATCTTTCTGATAATGCGGGAGGGGGATATTATAGAGTAAAAATTAATGGTGCTGATTATATTCCTTGGACTGAATGGGATATAGGAGAGAATTTACAGGTACCAATTAATACCACTACTTCGGGGATTTGGGAGTATACTATTGAATATAATGATTCAAGTGGATTTATGGGGCTTTCTGATACAGTTTCCATAAGAATAACTGAACTACCAACCAGTTCTCCTAAGATTATTGGTTATAATCTACCACTAACAGTAAGTTGTATTATTTTAAGCATTATCAGTATTAAGATAAAAACAAAAAAGAAATTTAACAAAGTAAAATAATTACTTTTTTTTCTTTATTAAAACATCATAATATTTCATAAACACTACTTTAAAATAGAATAAGATGTATTTTTGTATAACAATAAATTAAATGGTTTTTCTTATGGAAAATAAAGAAACAGTAAAAACTTTAGCAATGATAGGTGGTATAATCGGTATTATACAAGCCATTCTTAGCTTTGGAAATTGGGGTTTAGGTTTTTGGGCTCCAATGGTTGCGGTTAATATTTTGTCATCAATAGTCGGGATAATACTAGCTGTCCTAGTACTCCTAAGCGTTTTTCGACCGGGTGACCCTATTCCTTACAATGCTGTTCTGTTAATAATATTCGGAATCTTATTGACATTTTTTAACGCTTGGTTAGGAGGAATATTGGTTTTAGTTGCAGGAATACTTTGGCTTGTGTGGAAACTATAATTCTTTTCTTTTTTTTTATTTTAAATTTTTGCATTACCGACATACTATCATACTTTAGTTCTGATTAAAAGCTTAAAATAACGTTTTAATTGAATAATTAATTTGATTTCTTAAGGTGGTATATTGACTCAAATCGACTTTTTCGAGAAATTATTTTACCCAAAAACACTCGCTTTTATTGGTGCCAATCCCAGAAGAATTTGGCATTTGCATGGTTACATAAACAGATTTCCCAAGGATTCTCTGTATATAGTTTCAAATTATATCGATGATATAAAAGAGAAACACGAAGAATTAATAAAAGATGTAAATCTCTACTCAGATATTTCAGAGATTCCTGATGAAATAGATCACACTGTAATTTCTGTTAGCAGAAATCGGCTTTTAAAAACGATAAGGACTTGTTTGGAAAAGAAATTCTATACTATTCACGTATTCTCTGCGGGTACTGGTGAATTCGATGAAAAAGGATTTGAAATTGAAGCAGAATTATATGAACTCTTCAAAAACAATAAAAATAGCCGACTTGTAGGTCCAAACTGCATGGGCATTTACAGTCCAAGGGGAAAATTCTCATATAGCAGAGGTTTTAGTGAACAAGCAGGTAAATTTGCATTAGTTTCTCAAAGTGGGGATCTTACTAATCGGATTGTCGGTAGTTTAAATGCTAGAGGTGTTTATCTCTCTTTTGCGGCAAGTGTAGGTAACTCCATTTCTCTTAGATCTTCAGATTTGATAAATTTCTATAACGAGGATGAGAATACCGACGTGATCTTATCCTATATGGAAGGTTTTTCTCAATTTCGAAAATCAGAATTTGAGGGTAGAATCTTTTTCGATACATTGAAGAAAATTAAAAAACCATTATTTTTGTTGAAGGGTGGAATGTCAGAGTTAGGAAAAAGAGCAGCAAGCAGTCATACAGGATCATTGGCTTCACAAAATGCTATTTGGAATTCAATATTCAAACAAACTAGTGCAATCCCTGTACAATCCCTCAATGAATTACTTGATACTGCTGTTTTTTTTAGATTCTGTTCCAATTGTGAACCAAAACATAACAGTATACTGATGATAACTTGGAGTGGAGGATCTTCAGTGTTAGGTGTAGATTCAATTTCTCGGTTGAATGCGGGAATAGATGTTCCTGCAATTCAAGAACCTACAAATTCTAAAATGAAGGAATTAATCAGAGTAGGTTCTATTACAAATCCATTGGATCTTCCGGATGTTAGAGACGATGATATCCGATTTGAGTTATTCAAACTTGCTGTTAGTGAAGATTATATATCAAGTGCCATTCGACTTACCTCGGGACCTAAATGGCGAGGAATGGATCAAGATGAAGAAGCAGTAAAGAAATTCTATGCAGATTTAATGAGATATAAAGAAATATGCGATACATTGAATAAACCTTTTATGTTAACTGTTCCTAGTACCAGCGATGACGACTTCAGAAAAAAGCTAATTGAATTAGAAATACCCGCATTCCCTAGTTTTGCAAGAGCTGCGAAAGCTTTTTCGAATTTATATCGTTATAAAAACTCAGAGATATAGAATCTAATGAATAATTCAATCATCCCAGCAATCTAAATCATATGTGGCTTGTTCGCTTAATTTTCCATCCTTTATCCAAATACTTCTTCCAAGCGGATGTTTTCTAACTAAGGAAACAACTCGGGGATCGTGTGTGACGATAATTAGTGTAGTTCCCTTTTCAGCTAAGTTAATTAAAGTTTCAACAATTGATTTTCCTGTTTCAGTATCCAAATTCCCGGTGGGTTCATCAGCCAAAATCAATTTAGGGTCGTTGATTAATGCTCGAGCAATGGCAACTCTTTGAGATTCACCGCCAGACAACTTTACTACTTTAGTTTTTGCCCTATCTCCTAGTCCAACAATTTCTAGTATTTCTTGTGCTTTTTCTCGGTCTTTTTCTTTAATTCCAAAAGGGACTAGAGGAATGAGAACATTATCAATTACGTTTAGATTAGGTAATAAGTAAAAATTTTGAAATATGAATCCAACCTGATTTTTACGATAATTAGATAATTTTCTTTCAGGTAAGTCCCCTATCTCAAAATTATTCACAAAAACTTCTCCTGATGTTGGTTTGTCCATTGCTCCAAGAATGTTCAATAATGTACTTTTACCGCTTCCAGAAGGTCCCATTACTGTCAAAATCTTGCCTTCTTCAATTGTGAGATCAATTTTATCCAATGCTTTAATTGTAGTCCTTTCTTCACCATAAATTTTACTAACATTTTTTAAAGTTATAAATTCTATTATAATCACCTCTTTATTCCCCTTTCAAGACCACTACGGGTCTTACTCTTGACGCTTTAATACCCGGATATAACCCTCCGATTATACCTAACCCAAGAGCATAAGCTATTACTTCTACAATTCCTCGCCAAGTGATAATGGCTGATGCTCCCCCAAATGGCAATAAACCACCACCTAAGATATATATAAGCACAACACCGATACTTAATCCTATAGCCGCACCTAGTACCCCGAGAGTAAGAGACTCATAAATTACATCCTTAAATATATGACGATTTTTCCAGCCAGTAGACTTTAAGATCGCAAATTCTTTCATTCGAGATGAAACTGACATTAATTGAGTTACAATGATCGCCATTCCTCCTGAAAGAACAACAATAAAACTTAAAATAGATGTGAATGCGTCAAAGATAGCAAATGTAT
>JAEOTI010000415.1 GCA_016839955.1 Candidatus Hodarchaeota archaeon
GTTTTTATAACAATTTTATAGAGAGACGCTCCCAGTCCCCAACAGACTGCAGCAACTAGAGCAAAAAGGACTCCGATCGTCTGGTTGTCTATCAAACATATTACCTTCTGAAAACAATTTAGAGAATGTCTGTAGCGATGGAAAAGTCAACCCATTGTTGTACGATCAGTATCATCGAAGCTTTAAATCATTTCTTTATTTATGATCATTTCTTCTGAAAATTAGAAGAAGAGAAAGATTCCCCTAAGAAAATTCACTAAATCTTGACTATTTGTGATAATTATCCCAATCAAAGGTCCCGAGTATATCAAAACCCCAAGAAGCGTAAGATTCAGGCCCTATATAGTAAGAGACTGAAGACTCTGGAAAAGTACTGGGGAGAGACGATAAACTGAAAATGAATCTGTCAGTCCAAGAAGGGGGAATTCTCATCCTACCGATTAAGGTACCTACATCTAGATTATGAAACACATTCACATAAGGAAAAAATTTCAGATGCTCAAGGATATTCAATAATCCTCCAGAATGATTAGAGGTTAACCCACGTATGCAGAAATAAACCAATGAACTGAAACCAAGGTTGAAAAATATTGGAAAACGAAAAATAACACGATTTCTCAGGAGTGTTCTTGCATCCTCTGTTACATAAGCACGGCCAATTTTCAATTGGTTTGCGAGAAACTCCTCTTCCATCGTGGACAGTTTATGAATTAACCCAAGAAGTCGTCCTTGACGATAAGACAAAGGAAAAGGATCATAATAAGGGTTCAAATTAAACTCAATACCTAAATCTCCAGTTATTACCCTTTTATTCCAATTCCCACCGTCTTGTAAAATTGGAGGAAGTAACTTCCATCTCTTATTTGGATTTTGAGTCAAACCCGAAAAATTCCATCCACAATACTGGTCCTTCATTATATTCGTTTCTTCGGGATTAAAGAATCTTATAAGTTTTTTATATACCTGTACGTCACGAAATGGATATTGTATTATAGTTAAGTAACTATCAGAAGACAAGGGGAAAAACATTACAATATATGGTTGAATCTCCCTCAATATTTGTGAACTTTCAACATTGTGAAATATTAGAAAAGTTTGATATCCAATACGAGCCATATCAACCATGTAGATCAGACTTAATATTCGGTTTTGAATTAGATAGTCTAATCGATTGGAGACAGTCCGCACATCACGACGTATTCCATATGCCAATTCTTTTAATTTAGGGAATCTATCTAATGATTTTGAAAACCCAGGTTGAGCGAGTTTTTTAATGATCTGAAGATCACTTAATATTAGTCGAATGTTTAGATCTCCACATAAAGAAACGAGTATCCTTTCTAAGGACTCATTTGATGGTTCCTCCTTTAAATTTGAAAGTAACGAGTTATTGGGTTTTGCTGCTTCGTATAGAATAAGTTGTATAGGTAATAGAATAGCTCCTCCCTTGAAATGGAGTGTTATTGAAGAAAATGACTTTATGTAAGCTTCAATCCAAGAGAATCTTCCTAAATTCTTCCATTTGTTAAAAAAGGGGATAGTTAAAGCTTCCAACATGTTTTGGGATATTTCATTCCATTTTTTCCATGGAACTGTAGTTTTTCCTTCAGGTTTTACAAATCTTTTGACATTCTCCCAATATTCTGCAAAATCGTTAATAAAGTTTGAAGGTAACTTTAAACTAATCAAATCGGAATTTTCTTCCACTTGAAGCTTCATGACTTGACTTCCCAGTATTATTCAAATAAATCTCTTAGCAAAAAAAGCAACTAATTGTGTCATTTTTTCTTTCAATCTACTTCATTAAGATTTCTAAAAATTATTTTTTGTGTTGTTTTCTTTTCAATAGTATTAGAGGAGAATAACATTGTTGAATAAAATCCGTAGCAAATTAGAAAATTATAGATCAAGTAAAGGATTCATATTGAAAATGATTCCTTTAGCAGTTTTCTTAACCATTCTTCTTTTAGGGATAGCCTCAGGAGTAGCTGATCCAACTACAATGCCACCTACTCCCTAGTTTTATAAGAAGAGAGAAAGCTTCTTTATTCCCTCAGGGAAGATTGGTTAATGGTAAAGAAAACTATAATCCAAAATGAAGACCCGGCCCTAAATGCAGCTCTCCTCATAGCTCTTCTTTCTACTGCATTCCTACGAGATTATGAGCTTACTGAAGATGGGCTGCGTTGTTTTTTTACTCAAAAAATTGATTTTTTGGGGGTAATGATAAAAACGTTTCTCTCTACTCTATATGAAATTACAAATAGGCAGTTTTATTTTCAAATTATTAATGATCAAGAAGCTATTCTGAAGATCTATAGCGTTGATGGATTACGATTTTCTTATGACATTGTGTCCAAGTCTACTGTCTCATCACAAGGAAGAAGCCAGCTATGATTCGAAGCGTTTTCATTATCCATGAGTCAGGATTATGTTTGCTTTCACGCTCATATGGTGGTAATTCCCAGAATATAGACCTATTTAGTGGCTTTTTGGTAGCTGTTTCCAGTTTTGCGAAGAACATGATTGGAGAAAAAATTAATGAAATTCGTATGGAACATCACGTTATTTTTTACGAAGCAAGAAAGACAATAGTTCTCGCTCTGGTCACATCAGAAAAAAAAATTTCCAAACGAAAGATATCTACGATTATGAGGAGACTTTACAACAACTTTATTGAACAATACCATGACTTTCTGGAACTAGATCTTGTCGAACCAAATATCTTCAAAAATTTTTCAATAACGGTTGATAATATCCTTCAGACTAGCGGAGTAATAAATTTAGAACGTTCCCAAGTTGAAGAGAAGACCATTCCCAGCGTCCATTAATCTTTTGGGAAAAGTGACATTCGTGATTAAACAGGCAGGTGAATCCATCCCCATTAATACGAAACCCTTCACTCCATTCATTATTCTATCTCCTCATGATCAAGTGATATTGTATTTTACGCAAACTCTTGCTCAGATGACTGGATTTCATCCTTCAACTCTTTCTTCAGCACTTTCAATGCCTTCTCTACAGAATCTCAACCTTGATGTCCAAAACTGCAGAGTTTTTGATAATTATGAGATTCATCAAATCAAAAAATCTGTTCCATTATATCAAGAAAAATACTGGGTAGAGGACCTAATTCATGAGTTGCGAACTGCATCGTTGACTATTGATCTTGGAGCGCACGTACTAGCTGATAGCAAACATTTAGTTGCAATGGTACTTCAAAAGTTACTACGAGCTTCTCATCGGCATAAAGTTTCAACTCTCATTGCATCAGATTTCCTACAACTAATAACTACCCCACCCTTAATTCACGCTATATCCTTAGCAAAGATATTAACCACTGGTCTCTCTCACTCACCTTTTACGTCTCAAGTGAAATTCCACATCTCCTCTTCTATTAAGGCAGGTTCCATAGGTCATATCAACCCAATCATTTGGGGAAATTTCTATTTTCTTTCTAATTTTTTTACAACACTGCTTTCTTGGCTTGAAACGGAAACAATCACTCTGGAAATAAGTACCATCAATCCTGTGTCAACTCAAGTGACTATAAGTATTCCTAACGAGTTTTTTCTCTCCAATATCCAAGGGTTCTCCTTAATTCCTCATTATCTGCATTATGTCGTGGCATACTTCAATGGTTGCTCCTGGGTGACCCAAAATTCGATTAATATTCTCTTTCCTCTAGCTCTGTCTGAAGCAAAAGGTTCCTCATAGAAGAAAAACGAGAGATGAAAAGATTAAAGTTATACATTCGGGGGATTATCGGGATCAGGATCTTTGTATCCATAATACGCGCCCATATCTATAGCAACACCATTTTGTTTGAGGTAAGTAAATAATTGGCCTAAATGAAGCCATTCATGCCCAATTTCATCAAAAATCTCTTTGTAAATGGAAGTATTGTGATCTTGATAAAAAAACTTGATACTTTCTTCTCGTGCATCCTCTAAATGCTCTTGGAGATAAGAAATTAATTTTTCCAAACTCTGTTCATACA
>JAEOTI010000416.1 GCA_016839955.1 Candidatus Hodarchaeota archaeon
CCTGCTGCAAAAGAAAGAATGAACATATTTCTTGAAATAGGTGGTCAAACCCGGGATGGTGAACTCGAAGTCTCAAAATGGGTTAAAAAACTTAATGAAACCCTTGAGAAAAAATAAGTTTTTATTTGATAATAAGTCAAAATTATTAATACAATTAAAAAAAATGATAAAAAAAAATGGAATATAAAGATTATAAAATATTTAAAATCAAGGTTGCGAGTGCAATAGCATGGGTTACAATTGACAACCCTCCTGTCAATTTAATTAATATGGCTTTCTTAGAAGATATGGATCGATTTTTCAATCAAGTTAAAGAAGATGATGATGTGAAAGTCATCGTTTTTCAAAGTGCTGATCCAGATATTTTCATTTCACATTTCGATGTTACAGCTTTAACTGATTTTCCAGAGGAGCCTGCTCCAGCAGCTACAGAATTACAAGGATGGAAGAAGTATTTTATGGACTTTCGAACATTACCCAAAATCACAATAGCAAAAATTGAGGGAATCGTTGGAGGGGGAGGAAATGAATTTGCATTATCGATGGATATGAGGTTTGGTGCAATAGGTAAAGCCGTTTTCTCTCAGACTGAAGCTGCAGTAGGAATTATTGCAGGAGGTGGCGGAACACACTGGCTAACACGATTAATGGGGAGGTCTCGGGCTTTAGAAGCCATGTTAGGTCTTTTACCTTATTCAGCACAAATGGCAGAACGTTATGGATGGATTAATAGAGCTCTACCAGCAGATAAGATCGGTCAATTTGTAGAAATCTTAGCCAATAGTATAGCATATGTGTCAGCTGAGACAATTGCTCTTGTTAAAAGATCTGTAGTAGTTGCTGAAGAAATGTCCAGAGAAAAAGGATTACTTGAGGAAGGACATTTATTTGCAATTGCCGCTTCAGGATTAGATTCCAAAGGAAGAATGAATGATGCTCTTGAAGCGGGTTTACAAACTCGTGAAGCGGAATTAGGACCGAAGCGAAGATTAGAAGAAATGAAAAAACTATTAGGAGACATTTTCTAATTTTTTTTTACTTTCTATTCTTTTAGTTATATCTCCTATCTGCTAAAATTAAGTTCATAAAATAAGTATCGTTATGAATAGTTAAAGTATTAATATTCTTTAGAATCTAAAAGGAGAAGAAGAAATGAGTTATGCTGGTTTTAAATTGTTTAAAGTAAGAATAGACCGGGGAGTTGCGTTTGTTACAATTGATAATCCGCCAATGAATCTCTTGAATATGCAAATGATAATGGAATTTGGTATGTTTGCGGCGACTGTTAATAATGATGATAATGTTCGTGTAATTGTATTTGACAGTGCTGATCCTGATTTCTTTATTGCTCATTTTGATGTCCAAGGACTAGTAGTAATGCCTGATGAAGCAGCACCAAAGAAAACAAGTATTGAGGGTACTGTACATGCGCTCAATGAAGCATATCGTACCATGCCTAAGATTTCAATTGCTAAAGTCGAAGGTGTAGTACGTGGTGGAGGTTTTGAATTCATTCAAAGCTTCGATATGATCTTTGGAGAAAAAGGAAAAGCTGTATTTGCTCAACCTGAAATAGGAGTAGGTATTATACCTGGAGGTGGAGGAACAATTAGAATTCCTCGTGAAATTGGTCGAAGGAGAGCAATGGAAGTTGTTGTTGGAGGACATGATTTCCCTGCCGAAACTGCAGAACTTTACGGGTTGATAAATCGTGCACTTCCCCCAGAAAAATTAACCCTATATGTTGAAAACTTAGCGTATAGAATTGCATCATTTCCTGCTGAATCGATAGCCTTAGCAAAACAATCGGTATTAGCAGGAGTAGACTTACCTCTTGAAGATGCTCTCTTAGAAGAACAGTACCTATTTGGGAAGTCGGGCGCATTACCAACTTCTAAAGCGAGAATGAACATGTTTTTAGGTGCTGAGGGCCAATCTCGTGAAGTAGAAGCTAATAGAAATACTCTGCTTGAGGAACAAGAAGAAAGTCCTTTCTCTATGTTTGAAGAAATGGATGAAAAGTAAAGAATTAAAGTTTAAATTACCTTATTTTTTTTAAAATTTTCAATATCTTCCTCAGAGTAATTAAGAGATTTTAGAATCTCCTCTGTCTGTTGACCGGTTTTAGGAGCTAAAGTTCGTATTGTAGGTGGAGTTCGAGACATTTTAATTGGAGAGGCTAGATTCTGAATTTCACCAAATACCGGATGGGGGATTTTCACAATCATATTCCGTGCTTTAATCTGGGGATCATCACATGCTTCGAAGTAATTTTTAACAGGAGAGATACAGGTATCATAATTTTTAAATACATCAATCCATTCTTCTTGCGTCTTTTTGAAAAATTCAGATTCAATTTCCTTAAAGACTTTTTCCTTCTCTTCACCTTGTACCCACATTTTAGATTTCAAATCGTTTCGATTTAATCCATCACATAAACCTTGCCAAAATTTTGGTTCCATAGCACCAACGGCTATATATTTATCATCTTTAGTTTTGTAAGCGTAATAATATGGTGAACCTCCTCCTGTTTTTGCCCTTTGTTCCGTTTGTTCTGGTTTTTCTCTTAAGTCTCTTACAAACTTCGCTGCTGCAGCCAATGGATTGAAAAAGAAAACTGAATCGGTCATAGAAATGTCTACATATTGACCTTTTTTTTCAGGATTATTTTCTCTCTCAAATAGAGCACTTAAAATCCCAATGGCCGAAACCAAAGCTCCACCTATATCACCTACAGATACTCCTGGTGGTATTGGTCTTCGTTCCATGTCATCTTTACCTAATTCATATCTTTCTCTTGTAGCATCTAAAACTCCCGCAACTGCAATATAATTAATGTCGTGACCTGCTATTTGCTCATAAGGTCCATCTTGTCCATAGCCCGTCATGGAACAGCAGATGATTGATGGATTAATAGTGGATAAAGTTTTATAATCAATTTTTAATCGTTCCATAACTTTAGGTCGAAAAGTATCCATGACGACATCAGCTTTCTTCACTAATTCATAAAAAATCTTTCTTGCTTCTTCGGATTTCAGGTTTAGAGTAATTGACTTCTTATTCCTCATAAGAACAGCATTAAAGGCACTCTCTCGGTAATTGTCCTTCTGAAAAAAAGGAGGAAGATTACTCATCATGTCATTTGGATTCTCTACTCGAATAACGTTAGCCCCTAGATCTGATAAAATCATTGTACAATAAGGTCCAGGGAGCATTCTAGAGAGATCCAAAATTGTGATATTCTCTAAAGGTAATGTCATAAATATCAAAATCCTTGAGTAATTTTTTAATTTACTAATTTTATGAAATGCACTACTTTTTTATCTTAAAATCCTACAAATACCAATTTTCTACAAAATACAATACCTCGCTACTATCAAATTCTTAATTGTTTATCCTTATATACTTAAAAAAACTACTAGCAATATTATGAAAGCAATTATATGGACAAAGTACGGACCACCGGATGTTCTTCAGCTCGAAGATGTAGAAAAACCTATTCCCAAGGACAATGAAGTATTGATCAAAATACATGCAACAACAGTAACAGCGGGGGACTGTGAACAACGAAGGATGAAAACTGCATTCTTGTTCCGGATCCTGATGCGATTATATATTGGGGTCAGAAAACCAAAAAGAATAACTATATTAGGGATGGAGTTAGCCGGGGAAATTGAATCAGTAGGTAAAAATGTTAAGTTATTTAAAAAGGGAGATCAGGTTTTTGCAGCTACTGGTTTTGTTGATATGGGAACTTGTGCTGAGTACATATGTTTGCCTGAAGAATGGAAGGACGGTGCGGTGGCATTAAAACCAACCAATATGACTTATGAGGAAGCCACACCCATTCCTGTTGGGGGTCTTGAAGCATTGCATTTTATTAGACAAGGAAATATCCAGAGCGGACAAAAAGTTCTAATTATTGGTGCGGGTGGAACTATAGGTACTTTTGCGA